>JAEWMK010000363.1 GCA_023457235.1 Bacillota bacterium | reverse complement strand
GCTAAAGGGTATGAATGGCATTATCCAACAAGAAGGCATTTCGAAGGGGATGCCAAGTATTGAAAATGCACGCCAAGCAGCGGAAGCGATGATGACTTTATCAAGCGCTACAAATGGTAAGGTTGCGATGAAGGCATGGGAAGCAGAAGAAGCGAAAACGGGCCTTTCCCTCAAGGATATTGCTGAAGATAAAGCAGGTGTTCATCAGACATTCCATGATATTACCGTGCAGCCACGTGAAGTCATTCCGACCCCTATTTTTACGGGCTCAAATAAAGGGGATCGACGTTACTCGCCATTTACAACCAATATTGAAAGATATGTACCATTTAGAACGTTGACTGGACGTCAGCACTTCTATCTTGATCATGAAATTATCATGGAGTACGGTGAAAATTTACCGATTTACAAGCCAACATTGCCGGAGATGGTGTTTGCAGACAGAGATCAGGCTCCAAGTCAAGAGGAAAAGGAAATCACCCTTCGTTACTTAACGCCGCATGGAAAGTGGAACATGCATAGCACGTACCAGGATAATTTAATGATGCTTACCCTTTTCCGTGGTGGTCCACATGTATGGATGAGTGAAAAGGATGCGGAAAAAGCGGGAATTAAGGATAACGATTGGGTTGAAGTATATAACAGAAACGGCGTCGTGGCCGCAAGGGCGGTTACCAGCCATAAAATGCCGGAGGGCACGCTTTACATGTACCATGCACAGGACAAGCATATCAATACTCCAGGTACTAATATTACGGGGGAACGAGGCGGCACACATAATAGTCCAACTAAAATTCATGTGAAACCAACTCAAATTATTGGTGGCTATGCCCAGCTTAGCTATGGATTCAACTACTATGGTCCAATTGGAAATCAACGTGATATTTATGTATCTGTACGGAAGATGAAGGAGGTGCCTTGGCTTGAAGATTAAAGCACAAGTAGCGATGGTAATGAATTTAGATAAATGCATTGGCTGTCACACATGCAGTGTTACCTGTAAAAATACATGGACGAACCGTCCTGGAGCAGAATATATGTGGTTTAACAACGTTGAAACTAAGCCAGGGGTAGGTTATCCAATTGAATGGGAGAACCAAGAAAAGCATAAGGGCGGCTGGACATTAAAAAACGGTCAGCTTGAATTAAAGTCCGGTAGTAAACTGAACAAATTAGCCTTAGGTAAAATATTCCATAATCCTGACCTTCCAACGATAGATGAATATTATGAGCCATGGACGTATGACTATGAAAAGCTGACAAACAGCCCAGAGAGAAAGCACCAGCCAGTTGCTCGTCCTAAGTCGATATTAACCGGTGAAACGATGGAGCTGAAGTGGGGACCAAACTGGGAGGATGATTTAGCCGGCTCCCATGCGACGGGGTTGAACGATCCAAATATGAAACAGCTTCAGGAATTCGTGAAGCTTGAATATGAACAGGCCTTTATGATGTATTTGCCGCGTATCTGTGAGCATTGTTTAAATCCGGGCTGTGTGGCCTCCTGTCCATCAGGCGCCATCTATAAGCGCGATGAGGATGGAATTGTCCTTGTCGACCAGGAGCAGTGCCGTGGTTGGAGACATTGTATGACCAGCTGTCCGTATAAAAAGGTTTATTTTAACTGGGAAACACAGAAAGCGGAGAAATGTACGTTCTGTTTCCCACGAATTGAAGCGGGGTTACCAACCGTTTGTTCGGAAACCTGTACAGGTCGTCTGCGCTATATCGGGATTCTTTTATATGATGCCGACAGAGTGAAGGAAGTGGCTTCAACGCCGAATGAAAGAGATCTTTACGAAGCGCAATTAGACCTATTTCTCGATCCGAATGATCCAGAAGTGATTGAACAAGCGCAAAAGGATGGTATTACAGAGGATTGGTTGGAGGCTGCGCGAAAATCGCCAATTTATAAAATGGCTGTAAAATATAAAATTGCTTTGCCACTACATCCAGAATATCGTACATTACCAATGGTCTGGTATGTGCCGCCGCTTAGTCCATTTACGGCAATTTTTGAAGGAAAAGATACGAATGGAACACTAGAAGAGATGTTCCCTGTTGTGAGCAAAATGAGAATTCCATTGGAATACTTGGCCAATCTGCTTAGCGCCGGAGATGTAGATGTGATTAAGAATGTTTTACAAAAAATGGTTGTTATGCGTAAACATATGAGAGAAAAGACATTGGGTAAAGAGGTAAACCTAGATCTTCTGAAAAAAATCGGTATGACACCAGAAGTAGTCGAGGAAATGTATCGCTTGCTATCGATTGCCAAGTATGAGGACCGCTTTGTGATTCCTACTGCCCATAAGGAGCAATTTTCAGACCTTTATGAACATCAAGGTACAACAGGCTATAGCTACGATTGCAGCACATGTAAAGTAAATGGAGGTGGATATGATGGAACAAACGATTCATTCCACATCCTTAAATACTAATACGGAAGAAGAGATAAGGAAATCATTTCGGATGATTTCCTATCTTCTCCAATATCCAGATAAAAGATGGCTACAATGGGGAGAGTTGGTGGAGGAACTAGAAGAGTTTTTAAATAAAGATTTACAAGCAATTCTATCGAATTTTCTTGAAAGAATCGGGGATTATTCTTTAGAAGATTTAGAACAACATTATGTCAATCTATTTGATTTTAATCCTGAATGCTCCCTTTCATTGAGTTACTTAAAGGCTGGAGAACAGCGCGAGAGAGGACAAATATTAGTTGAATTAAAAGCGCTGTACAAACAATATGGTTATGAAATGACAGATGCAGAGCTATCCGACTATTTACCGGTTGTCCTTGAGTTTGCATCAGTCGCACCTTTGCAAATTGCAGTTAATTTATTAAAAAGCTTGGAGGAACCAATCGAAAAATTAAGCAATGAATTAAAACAACAAAATAGTCCATATGAGTATTTAATACTTGCTGCTCTATGTGGAAAAGAGGCGATGGAAGATATTAATTCGAAGGGGGGAAGGGAATAGAAATGCAACAATTTCTATGGGTGATATTCCCTTATTTAATGATCACTATTTTTGTCGTAGGACACTTCTATAGATACAATACCGGACAACTAGCATGGACGGCAAAATCGAGTGAATTTCTAGAGAAAAAACTATTAAGATGGGGCAGTATGATGTTTCACATTGGCATCGTCATAGTTTTTGCAGGTCATCTCGTCGGTCTCTTAATTCCGAAGGATGTGATGGCGCATTTCGGAGTAAGTGAAACACTCTATCATGTCGGTGCTGTCTACGGTGGTGGGATGGTTGGTATTTTAACTCTTGTGGGCATCTTGCTCCTGCTTAATCGCCGCTTTACGAACGAGAGAGTAAGAAATACAAGTGATTTTGGTGATTTTTTAACTGTCGTTTTGATTCTACTGATTGTCGGAGTTGGAGTTTATAATACAATCATTGGCAATCAACTCAATCACGCCTTTGATTATCGAGAAACGATTAGCCCGTGGTTCCGTGGATTAATGAGCTTCAATCCTGATCCAGCCTTAATGGCTGGTGTACCGCTTGGATTTCAATTACATGTGTTGCTTTCTTTTGCCTTATTAGGAATTTGGCCATTCACACGCCTTGTCCATGTTTGGAGTGTGCCATTAACTTATTTTAACAGAAGCTATATTCTTTACAGAAAAAGAGAACAAATGAAGTGAGGGAGGCTGGATTGACCAATATACAAAGGAGGTCAAACGGTGAATAGTCATTATACGGTGGAGCATCAGGATGATCCAATATGTAATAAGTACACTGAATTTTTAAGAGGGGTTGCCATTTTTAAAGGCTTGCCCAATCAGTTTATCTACGATTTAAGTACGAGGGTAAGAAAAGTCCCTTATAAAAAGGGAAACTATATTTTTCAAGATTTTGATGAAGCGAATGCACTTTATTTTGTTAAAAGAGGCATTATAAAAGTAAAAAAAATAAACGCTGAAGGAAAAGAATTAATCATCTACATTAAACAACTTGGAGATATATTAGCGGAAGCTTATCTGTTCTGTAAAAAGGGGACTGTTTACCATGAAACGGCAGAGGCATTGGTGGATACGGAGGTGTTTGTTTTATCCCATGCTGATTTAGAGGATATATTGACCATCAATCCTTCCGCCTGTACTACCATGGTTCGGTTCATGGGGGAGCAACTACATGATTTTACCGCACAGCTGGTAGATTTAACACTTTTAGATGTTTATAGTAACACAATCAAAGCAATAGCGAGGTTGGCTTATAAAATTGGTTATAAGGTGAATAATGAGATGAGGATTGAAATTCCTTTATCTATACAGGATTTGGCAAAATTTATTGGAGCCTCTCGCGAAAGTGTAACTCGAGTCATTAAAAAGCTTCGTGAACAAAACATCATTACCATTCATAATCGAAAAATCACGATAAACAGTTGGAGTATGTTCTATCAAGAATACAAAGAAATCTCTTTGTATGAGCTGTAGCTGTATACCAATTAAATAAAGTACTTTATATTTTTACAAACTAGGTTAGATGGGCATGGGGAATTACTTAACGGCTTTATTTGTAAAAATTCCGTAACCATATTCACATGTCCATCTTTTTTCATTCCTCACTTTCTATATCCAATGAACCGAAAACCCCTCCTGTTCACTATTTCGATTATATTTCAAAATTTGACATACTATTTTCATATTTATCTAAAAATTTGTGCTATTTGTCACGAAAATTGTACCTTGTTGTTAGTAAAATTTAACCATTGATACATTTTTCAACATATTTATGGTATTAATTCCATTTAATGGAAACGTTTATTGGGATATGTCATCAATAGTATGTAACTTATCTAGCCTTTAGGAAAGTTTTTTTCACAAAAGACTATAAGAGGGGATTCAATTTGCGGCCACTTTATTTTAAAATAGCGATATTTTTTTTCCTAATTTTTATTGTTTCTATATCGGGATATTTTTTGTTTACAAGTTCCATGGCAACTGATAAGAATATCAGTCTATTAATCAATGTGGCTGGTCGAGAAAGAATGCTTACAGAAAAAATTAGTAAAAAGGTGATGGAGTACGTTTATATGAATGAGGAAGGTACTAGAGATGAAATTGTAGAAACGGGAAAGGAATTTCAGGATAATTTAGAAGGCCTGCTTAGTGTTAAGGAAAATTTAGGACTTGACAAGGGTGCGGCTTCCGATCTGGATAAGCATTTAAAAAAAGTTGAGGATCAGTGGCGCATGTTGCAGATTGATATAAACCAAATTATCACTGTAGCGGGCAAGGAAGAGCTGCTCCTTGAACAAATCAATACAAAAAGTGACCACATGATTAATTCCCTCGATATTATTGTGTCTTTAATTGAGAGAAAAGGGAATCAAAGTGTGCAAGGATTAACAACGGAAAACATTGTTCTTGCTTTTACCAATATTTTGTTTTTAATTATCTTGTTTGTCATATGGAGATTGGTAAGTGGTTTATCGAAAAGCGAAAGGAAATATCGCCTCTTGATTAAACACTCTCCAATCGGAATCATAATGGTCAAAAATAATAAAGTAAGCTTTGTTAATCAGTATGCTTTACAAGTACTAGGCTTTATGGAAGAAAGAGACTTGATTGGAAAGGATGTATTTACTTATGTCCATCCTGATTATCATGCCCAGGCTGAGAAGCGTCTACTTCCTGTTTATGATAAAAGACAAGTTATTGATCTTAAAGAAGAGAAGTGGGTTAATAAGAAAGGTGAAACAATCATCGTAGAGGTTAATACGATTCCTTTTGATATAGCGGATGACAGTGCCTATCTTACCGTTTTCCGCGATATCACGGATCAAGAAAATTCAAAAAATGAACTTGAGCACACTTATAAAGAATTGAATGATATTAAAGCTGCACTGGATCGATCAAGTATTGTTGAAATCGCAAATAACAAAGGAGTCATCCAATATGTGAATGAAAGATTTTGTGAAATGTCTAAATTCACAAAAGAGGAGTTAATCGGGCAAACCTACAAGGCGATTAATTCCGGCTATCATAAAAGGGAGTTTTTCCAGAATCTTTGGGAAACGATTACAGCAGGCCGTGTGTGGGAAGGACAAGTTAGAAATCGGACCAAAGACGGCAGCTATTACTGGACTGATACGACAATTATTCCATTTATAAATAGTAAAGGAGATCCCTACCAATATCTAACCATTCGAAACGATATCACGAAGCGAAAGCAAGCAGAGGAAGAGATGGAACGCTTGGCAACCCAAGACCATTTGACTCATTTATCTAATCGAAGGGTATTTGAATATGAGCTACAACGGGCAATCGATAGAAAAGAAAGCGTAGCGGTTTTATTTATCGATTTGGACCGCTTTAAATATATTAATGACTCGTTGGGTCATAGTCTTGGTGATAAACTCATTAAATTAGTTGCGAAGAGATTAAAAAAGGTTGTTGATAAGAATGCAATTGTTTCTCGTCAGGGTGGAGATGAATTTACAATTCTAGTTCGATCCAATAATAAGGATAATATAGAAAATCTTGCAAAAGATATTTTAAAAAGAATTAAACAACCATTTTATGTCGCTAAAAAGGAAATTTTAATTACATGCAGTATCGGAATCAGCTTTTATCCTGAACATGGTAATTCAGTTGAAACACTTATGCAGAATGCAGATATTGCCATGTATTGGTGTAAAGAAAATGGAAAAGATGGGTTTTCCTTTTATGAAAAACATATGAGGGAGAACACAGACCGAATTATGACTTTAGAAATGGAACTTCGTAAAGCTATTGATAATGAAGAATTCATTCTTTTTTACCAACCGAAAGTTGACCTCTTTACTAACAAAGTAGTTGGTTGTGAAGCCTTAATTCGCTGGGACCATCCGAAAATAGGAATCATTTCACCAGGTGAATTTATCCCACTAGCAGAGGAAACCAGTTTGATTGATAAAATTGGCGAATGGGTGTTAAAGGAAGCCTGTAGTCAAAATAAAAAGTGGCATGAAGCGGGTTACTCTAACTTTGTTATATCTGTCAACTTGTCAGCCCATCAATTTAAACAACCTAATTTGGTTAAAATGATTAATGGTATTTTAAAAGAAGTGAATTTAGAACCAAAGTTTTTAGAAATAGAAATTACAGAAAGTATTTCGATGTTATCTGAAGAACAAATATTAAAACAATTATATGCTTTAAAAGAATTAGGTATAAGTATAGCTATTGATGATTTTGGTACAGGTTATAGTTCGCTGCAATATTTGGATAAACTCCCTGTGGATACATTAAAAATTGATAAATCCTTTATTAATAATATTGGTAAATCTGATCATATTTCTTCTTTTTTAATGACAAATGCGATTATTTGTTTAGCTAAGTCTTTAAATATGAAAGTTGTTGCAGAAGGAATAGAAACAGGGGAACAAATGATTTATTTAAAACAATATCATTGTGATATTGGACAGGGATATTATATAAGCAAACCATTACCAGTAGAAAAGATTGATGAATATTTATATACTCAATACAGTGACACAAGTCTTTCGATAGCTCATAGTAAATAGAAAATTAAAGGATGAGATGTATAAACAAATTGACAGTTCTGAAAAAAATCGATAAATAGATAGTCTCCGAGTCAGTTTTTACCTAAGGAATATATCTAAGGTTAATTGACCTGGGTTTTAACCCACAGGGTATTTATAGAAATATGGATGCCTGCCTTTTTGCAAAGGAGACACTTTGAACTTTAGCCACACAAAGTCCTAGTGTCTTTTTTTTACACTAGGATTTTTTTTATGAAAGGTGGAATTTTGTGAGACGAGATAAAAGTTCAAACGCAAATAAAATTATCATTTGTTTCCTTCTAGTATTCTTAATTTGTCTAGCTGTCTTTTCATTATCTGTCGGAAGATATGATATATCTGTTAAAGACATTATAATGCTAATCCTATCAAAGCTTTTTTCATTTGATTCTCATCTACCTGAGGCTGTAGATACTGTTATTTTAAACATAAGAATACCAAGAATTTTAGGAGCTATTGCTGTAGGGGCAGCATTAGCATCATCAGGGGCTGCCTATCAAGGAATATTTAAAAACCCACTAGTTTCTCCTGATATTGTTGGGGCATCAGCTGGTGCAGGATTTGGGGCAGCATTGGCTATTATTTTTTCTTTTAGTAACGTAGGGATACAACTAATGGCGTTTTTTTTCAGTTTGTTTGCTGTTTTTATTACATATTTGATTGGGGAAAACCTTAAAAAAGGAGATCCAACTCTTGCTCTTATATTAACAGGAATGATAATTGGAACTTTATTTTCTTCTTTTATATCGTTACTCAAATATGTAGCAGACCCTTATGAGAAACTCCCAGCCATTACTTTTTGGCTAATGGGAAGTTTGGCAACAATTACAATAAATGATATTTATTTTATACTTTTTCCACTTTTTATAGGCAGTATATTTTTATATATAGTTCGCTGGCGTTTAAATATTATGTCATTTGGTGATGAAGAAGCTCAAACTCTTGGTGTAGATACAAAAAGGTTAAGATTTATAGTAATTTTATCCTCAACATTGTTAACTGCATCTGTAGTAGCAATAAGTGGGGTGATTGGGTGGATTGGGCTGGTAATTCCTCATTTTGCTAGATTGCTTGTTGGCCCAAACTATAAAACTTTACTACCAGTATCATTTATTTTAGGGGGGGCATTTCTGTTATTAGTTGATACTTTAGCGAGGATTATATTACCTACTGAAATACCATTAGGTATTCTTACCTCCATCATTGGTGCTCCATTTTTTATCTATTTATTAACCTATTCAAGGAGAGGTTGGATATGAAATTTGAAGTAAAAAATTTATGCTTCGGGTATAAAAATCAACTGATTTTTAATAACTTAACATTTTCTATTGAATCGGGGGAGATGCTTGCTTTACTAGGACCAAATGGAATCGGTAAAACAACACTTTTTAAAGCGTTATTAGGTTTGCTTCATGTAAAGGATGGAGAAATATTAATTGATGATCAGGATATAAAAAATTGGTCTCGCCAAAAATTAGCTAAAATTATCGGTTATGTTCCACAAAACCACATCCCGCCATTTCCTTTTAAAGTTATGGATGTAATTCTAATGGGAAGGACGGCTTACCTTAAACCTTATACTACGCCTTCCAATAAAGATAAAGAAATAGTAATGGAGGTGATGGATGTATTAAAAATCTCCTATTTAAAAGACAAAAGCTATACAGAAATTAGTGGGGGAGAAAGACAATTAGTGCTTATAGCTAGGGCATTAGCACAAAAACCTAAAATATTAGTAATGGATGAACCAACATCTAATCTTGACTTTGGTAATCAAATTAAGCTATTAAAGCATATCAAACAAATAACTAATGATGGTTTAGCTATTATTATATCTACCCATAACCCCGATCATGCTCTTAGATATGCTACGAAAGTTGTGATATTAGAAAATGAGGGAATATATAGTATAGGAAAACCGACAGATATTGTAACAAATAAAAAATTAAACGAGATTTACGGAATAGATGTAAATATCGTGAATGTAGCAATATCAGAAGAGCACCAAGTGAAGATATGTGTTTCTCTATAATTTAAAGTTATAAGAAAAATTCGAAAGGAGATTAACATGTTGTATAAAAGATTTATGATTTTACTAATTGGCTTTGTGATAATACTCTTATTTAGCGGATGTAGTGGTAATGGTAGTGCTATCCCTACAGATACAGTCGGTATTGAAGGAAAAACAATTAAAGATATGGCGGGCAGAGAAGTAACCACTCCAGCTGAGATAAATAAAATATACACAATTAATGAGATTGGATCCATTTTTTTATATACACTAGCTCCGCAAAAATTGGCTGGATGGAATTCAGAACTGGGTTCAGAAAAACAATTTATTAAAGAAGAGTATCAGAATTTACCTATATTAGGTAGATGGAGAGGTCCAAATTCTGTGAATATAGAAGAAATATTAATGGAGGATCCTGATATTATTATAAACATGGGTGATGTTAGTGAGGGATACATTGCTGAGTCTGATGAAATTGAAAAACTATTCGGCATTCCGGTTATTATGGTAGATGGTTCTTTATCGAAGCAGGATGAAGCTTATTTATTTCTTGGAGATTTATTAGGAATGGAAGATAGAGCAAAAATATTGGCAAATTATAGTAAGAAAATTACAGATGATGTAAGGAATAAAGCAAATTTAATTAAAGATGTTGATAAGGTGCGTATATATTATGCAGCAGGAACGGAAGGCTTAGAAACCGTGCCAACTGGTTCAATTAACACAGAAATTATTGATTATGTAGGTGGCGTAAATGTCGCTGAGTCTAACAAGAATGTAAATGTTCGAAGGATGCAAGTGTCACTGGAACATGTTATCGACTGGGACCCTGACATTATTATTATTAGCTCCTCATTTTCTGAAAATCATGAAGTCTATCATTCGATTCTTACTCATCCTAGATGGAGCAATATAAATGCTGTGAAAAATCAAGAAGTATTTGAGATACCATATGGACCGTATGATTGGTTTAATGGACCGCCTTCAGTAATGCGCTTAATGGGACTACAATGGCTAGGAAATTTATTATATCCTAATGTATATGAAATTGATTTAGAAAAGGAACTAGTTGAATTTATGGATTTATTTTTTGAATATGAAATGAAAGAAGGAGAAATTAAAGACATATTGGAAAGGGCAGTGCGATAAAAGGTGAACAATATATTTATAACAGGTGAAAAACAAATTGGGAAAAGTACAATCATTAATAGAATAATCCAAGATTTTAGTGGTAAAATTTGTGGATTTAAAACTCTATTGGAAAAAAACGAACATCGGCAGTTCTATTTTTATAGCTTAAATTCTAATTTTAGAATAGATGAGAAAGTATATATTTGTAAAAAATCTAGCAATAATAAGTTAGAAGGAATCAGTGAGTCGTTTGATAAGACGGGTGTAGAGATACTAAGGGATTGTATAGACAGTTCCCAAAATATAATTATAATGGATGAATTAGGAACATTTGAAAATGACGCATACAAATTTCATGAGGCTGTATATGAATGCTTAAATTTAAAGTATCCGGTAGTTGGCGTAATAAAGGATAAATCTTCTTTATTTTTAGATACAATTAAAAAAAGGAAAGATGTTGAGGTTCATTATATTACTAAAGATAATAGAGATGCAGCGTATAAAAATATAAGAAATGCTTTAAAAAATTTAGATTTAGCCATGAATCAAACCACCCTTTGATGAAAGGGTGGTTTGATTTATTAACTAATTAATATGATCTATTGGGTCAGGTATTTTATTCAAATTATCACTAGGCTCTTCATTATCATCTGAATCACTGTCATTGTGATCACCTGAAGAAACTTCCTTTGATGGAGTTGATTCGTTTCCAGCTACATCAATTGCTGTTACATAATAAATTGCATTTGCGTTTGATACTTGGAAAGATAGTTCAGATGTTTTTGGAATACTTGCAATCTTACTAAATGGATCTGTAGGGCTATTTGCTTTATATATACGGTAGCCGACTATATCAGAATCCTGAACATTTTCCCATGTTAGTACCTTTCCATTTAGCTGGATATTTTTAATCGAACTAGGGACCTTTCCATTATCAGTAACTGCTTCTTTTTCAGGAACAATAATATTTTTCCATGTTGATCTATTAGAAATAAGATAACTGATATCTTGTACCTCAGCTAAGTCCTTACTTTTTAAGTATTCTGGATTCAACATAACGCCTTTTGTTGAAAACTCCTCTGGGAAACCTTCTGGTGCTTTATAATACTTGTCACCTATGACAATATAGGTGCCTTCGATTAAACTATTGTCTACTTCAGTAGGAGCATATTTGGAAATAAATAGGTCGCTTGCAACTAAACCCGCTCTCTCACATAGATTTGATGGCAATTTTCCACTAACCATACAATAGGATTTTCGAACAATACCACTAGGCATGTTGAATTTCTCGGATGTTGCTACTACTTCTGGTTTTACATCATACACACCATTCATTAATTCAGCCCACAGCTTTTGATTGCGTTGAGAATAGGAATATCCTTTATAGCTTTTTTCTAACGATTTTGGTGTATCATAGCCCATCCATAAGCCGAATGTTACTTTCGGATTTGTAGCTACAAACCATGAATCCTTATAGTCCTGAGAAGTACCTGTTTTTCCGGCCCAGTCTGCCTTGAACTTTAACTTACCAGGCACGCCGGCAGCTGTTCCTTTTGTTAATACATCTCTCATCATATCAATTGTTAAATAAGCAGCTTGTGGTGAAAAAACATCCACGGGATTAGGAGTGTGCTGATAAATGACCTCTCCATCTTTTGTTTCGATTTTTTCGATCATATAAGCATCAATGAATTTTCCGCCATTTGCAAAGGTTGAATAAGCATTTACGTTTTCTTCAATCGTTACTCCTTTATCCATTGCACCAAGAGCCATGGATAGGTGGGATTTGTCTCCATTCGTTAATGTGCTAAAGCCCATTTTCTCTAAATATCCGGCAGGGTCTTTGTTAATAATGGATGCATATATTTTAGCGGTAGGGATATTATAAGATTTGGCTAGTGCAACCCTTGCAGTTGTCAATCCATGATATCCTTCCCCATAGTTTTTTGGTTCCCACGGTCCTTGTACGGTTTGAATCTTTAACGGGACATCGGGTATAAC
>JAEWMK010000362.1 GCA_023457235.1 Bacillota bacterium | reverse complement strand
GCGAATGTAGCCAGTTTGTATCAGATGAGTTTGCTTGCATTTTCCGGTCTATTAGGCGGTCTGTTAAAGGACGGGAAAAAGTTCGGAGTCGGGATTGGCCTTTTAATTGGTACATTTTTAATCGGTTTATATGGAGAGGGTACAAATGACCTCCTGCCGACAATATTGGAGTCTTGCATCGCCATCTTGATCTTCCTTTTGACACCAAAGGCTGCTATTTCAAAAATTGCTAAGTTCATTCCTGGTACGGAGGAGCATGTGCAGGAACAACAGCAATATCTACGCAAAGTAAGAGATGTTACGGCCAAGCGGGTTGAGCAATTCTCGACGTTATTTCACGCACTTTCTAATAGCTTTAACTATCAAGGACTCACTAACAAGGATGAAGATGACAGCCGTGAGATTGACTATTTTTTAAGTAATGTAACAGAAAAAACTTGCCAAACCTGTTTCCGAAAAACAAAATGCTGGGAGGACAACTTTAATACAACCTATGACTATATGTTGGAAATTATGCGTGAATGTGAAACAAATTCTTCAGGTACGCCTAACCGAGCTTTACAGCGTGACTGGGACAACCATTGTGTCAAAGGGGCAAGGGTGTATGAGGAGATTAAACAAGAGCTTTCTTTTTATCATGCAAATCAAAGATTAAAAAAGCAGGTACAGGAAAGCAGACGTTTAGTGGCGGACCAGTTGTTGGGGGTTTCCCAAGTAATGGATAATTTTGCAAAAGAAATACAACGCGAGCGAGAAAACCATCAGCATCAGGAAGACCAAATTATTGAGGCGTTAGCAGGTATGGGAATTGAATTAGGACAAATTGATATTTACAGCTTAAAGTCAGGAAATGTGGATATTGAATTAAGCATTCCATATTGTAATGGAACCGGGGAAGCAGAAAAGGTTATTGCGCCGATGCTTTCAGATATATTAGGTGAAACAGTTGTTGTTAAAAAAGAGGATTGTGCGCCATTTCCACACGGGCTTTGTCAAGTAGCATTAGGTTCAGCAAAAGCGTTTGTTGTAGATACTGGAGTTGCTCATGCTGCCAAGGGTGGTGCATTTGTTTCAGGAGATTGCTATTCAACGATTGAATTAGGTGCAGGGAAATATGCAATCGCTATCAGTGATGGAATGGGAAATGGGGAAAGAGCATTTTTAGAAAGTAATGAAACATTAGTTTTATTGCAAAAAATCCTGCAATCCGGAATCGAAGAAAAGGTTGCCATCAAATCTGTTAATTCGGTGTTATCGCTAAGAACAACCGATGAGATCTTTTCAACATTGGATTTAGCGATGATTGACCTTCAGGATGCCAACGTTAAGTTTCTCAAAATTGGTTCATCGCCAAGCTTTATAAAAAGAGGTGAAAACGTTAAAAAGATTGAAGCAAGCAACCTGCCGATGGGGATCATCCAAGATTTCGAGGTGGATGTAGTAAGTGATCAGCTTAAATCTGGTGATATCCTTGTGATGATGAGTGACGGTGTATTTGAAGGACCGTCCCATGTTGAAAATTATGATGTATGGATGAAGAGAAAATTAAAGGAAATTAAATCAGAAGACCCGCAGGCCATTGCTGATATTTTATTAGAAGAAGTGATTAGAACAAGTGGGCAAATTCAAGACGATATGACGGTGATAGTTGCAAAAATTCAACACAATATTCCAAAGTGGGCTTCCATTCCGGTAATGCCAACCAAAAAGGCGCAATAACAACAGTATATTTCTTTTTTTATTCGTTAATGATGGTAATAGACCATTGTTGGAGGAGATACGAATGAAAAAAGGGACGTTAAAACAAATATTACTTATTACAGATGGATGTTCAAATTCCGGGGAAGATCCGGTCGCGATGGCGGCACTGGCGAAGGAACAAGGAATTACTGTAAATGTGATTGGCGTGATGCTGAATGATTCCGTTGGTGACCAAGGAAAACAGGAAATAGAGGAAATTGCGATGAGCGGCAACGGTATAAGTCAAATTGTTTATGCCAAGCAGTTGTCACAAACGGTTCAGATGGTAACAAGAAAAGCGATGACACAAACTCTTCAAGGAGTTGTCAATTCAGAATTAAAACAAATACTTGGAAGCACAAGTACGATTGAAGATCTACCACCTGAAAAACGCGGCGAGGTGATGGAAGTAGTTGATGAACTTGGGGAAACCGTTGATTTAGAGGTATTAATATTAGTAGATATTAGTGGGAGTATGAAGGATAAAATACCAACTGTTAAGGAGGCGTTATTCGATTTATCGATTAGTCTGAACTCAAGAATTGGCCAAAATCGTTTTTCAATTTTTGGATTCCCAGGCAAGCGGGATGAGGTTGATAAAATACTAGATTGGACGCCTAAACTAGATTCCATCTCAAGTGTATTCCCGAAATTAACATCCGGTGGTATCACACCTACCGGACCTGCGATTCGTGAGGCGATCCAACACTTCACTAGGAAGAAGCCACGAAGTGTAAGGAGCTGGATTTCCCGTGATGATGAATACATCGAAGAAGCCGGATTATAATGTAGCACGAGGAACGGTTATTAAGGGAAAGTGGCACCATCATGCTTATACAGTACATAAAACCCTCGGATACGGGGCAACAGGGACTGTATATTTAGCGGAGGGAGAGGGAGGCTTAATAGCATTAAAAATAAGTAATGATAGTATGGCGATTACTTCAGAGGTAAATGTTTTACGACATTTTTCTAAGGTCCAAGGTTGCCTTGGACCTTCTTTGCTTGACGTTGATGATTGGGTATTTCCCGGGCAAGGGAAAGTTCTTCATTTCTATGTCATGGAATATTTAAAAGGGGACGATTTTTTATCTTTTATAAATAAGAATGGTGGTGAATGGCTTAGTGTCCTCGTACTTCAACTTCTTTCCGATTTAGACCGGCTTCACGAGGAAGGATGGGTGTTTGGTGATTTAAAGCCGGATAATTTATTAGTAGTAGGGCCACCTTCACGAGTTAGATGGCTGGATGTGGGCGGGACAACAATGAAAGGCCGTTCCATCAAAGAGTTTACTGAGTTTTTTGATCGTGGATACTGGGGTATGGGCTCAAGGAAAGCAGAACCTTCTTATGATTTATTCGCAGTAGCGATGATTATGATTAATAGTGCTTATCCTCATCGTTTTTCAAAAAAAGGGGAGCTCGGAAATCACTATCCAGAATTAGTTAAAGCCGTCCAAGCGGCTGCCTCATTAAGGAAATATGAAAGGGTCATTATAAAAGCGCTCCAAGGACGTTATTCTTCTGCACAGGAAATGAGACAGGAATTAATAGAAACGATTAGTTCACAGACTAAACAAAGTAAACCGGTGAATCAGTCCACGACCAAACCAAATGCAAAATCAATACCAACTACGAAAACATTAAAAAACGCAAGACAAATGAAAAGAAAGGCTGACAGGCGAAATAGATTTAGAGGGGTATTCGAAACATTACTTATTGCTGTTTTTTTATTAATTGCTTACTTTCTTTATATTGCAGGACATATGATGTGATTTTTTTGCTACAATATACAATGGAAATCAATACTACTATTATAAAGGAAGATTGGAATGAAGCATGACAGAATAGAGCAATTTATCGAAAGGCACAATTTACTTACCAACAATGCTGTTGTTGTCGTAGGTGTTTCAGGAGGCTCGGATTCTATTGCTCTGCTTCATTATTTGTGGACGATTAAAGACAAATGGAAGTTAACATTAGTGGCTGCTCATGTAGATCATATGTTTAGAGGGAAGGAGTCCTATGAGGATTTACTATTTGTTAAGAATTTTTGTGAAAATCACTCAATCCAATTTGAAGGGACCTCAGTTGATGTACCGACCTATATTGAAAAGCATGGTGTAAGCTCCCAGGTTGCGGCAAGGATTTGTCGATATGAGTTTTATGATAGAGTGTTAGAGAAATATAATGGGGATTACTTGGCTCTAGCCCACCACGCGGATGATCAGGTAGAGACTATGCTGATGAGAATGGTAAGGGGCAGTTCTGGTCAATCATTAGCGGGGATACCCGTCAAGCGTTCCTATAATCATGCAACGCTCATTCGACCGTTTTTATGTTTAACTAAGGTTGAAATTGAAGAGTACATAAAGGATTGCGATTTGTCATTTCGGCTTGATCCGAGCAACAACAAAGATGACTATCAAAGAAACCGATTTAGGCATCATATTCTTCCTTTTTTAAAAAAAGAAAATCCAAACGTTTCAGAACGGTTTCAAACATTAAGTGAGTTGCTCTCGGATGACCAAAAGTTATTAGAAGATTATGCAGCAAAGGAATTAGAAAAGGTTTTAATAGAGAAGACGGAAACAAGAATTGTTTTTGCGATTAATGAGTTCGGGAGAATACCTATTTCTTTACAAAGAAGGGGTATTCATCTAATATTAAAATATCTTTATAAAGTAATTCCTTCCAATATAGCTACAATACATATTAATCAACTTTTATCTTTGCTCGACCAAGAACATCCTTCAGGTATTTTACATTTTCCAAAAGGCTTGATTGTTACGAAGTCCTATAATCAATGCATTTTAGCTATTGAGCCAAAAGCTGAGAAGAAGGAGCACGGTTTTAACCCCTTATCTTTGGCTGTGCCGGGGGAAGTTAATGTAGCGAGTAGTTTTTCAATTAAGGCTGAATGGATTGATAGTATTCCGGAAAAAATAGACGGAATTGATTTTTTTATATGTAAGGCTGAAGAGATTGCATTACCTATACATATTCGAAGACGAAAAACGGGTGACCGAATGACCGTAAAAGGTATGAAAGGAACGAAAAAAATTAAAGATATTTTTATCGACAAGAAGGTGCCAAGAGATGAAAGGGATGCTTGGCCCATCGTTGAGGATGCTAATGGGCATATTCTCTGGTTGCCATGCTTAAAAAAATCGGCATTTTCCCTAGAAAGACATAAAAATGAAGATAGCAATAGTCATCTTTATTTATTATTACAATATATATCATACAACAAAGAGCTCTAGGAGGAACTAGGAATGAAGCACGATATTAAAGAGGTTTTAATTGCGGAAGAGGAAATTCAAAAAAGGGTAAAAGAGCTTGGAACAGTACTTTCAGAGGAGTATCAAGACCGATTCCCTTTAGTAATCGGCGTATTAAAAGGCGCGATGCTTTTCATGAGTGATATTGTGAAAAATATGGACATCCATCTGGAAATGGACTTTATGGATGTTTCAAGCTATGGTAGCTCTACCGTGTCATCCGGGGAAGTGAAAATTATTAAAGACTTAAATACCTCTGTCGAAGGTAGGGATATCATCATTATAGAAGATATTATCGACAGCGGTCTTACATTGAACTACCTCGTTGATCTTCTTCGCTATCGAAAAGCTAAATCAATTAAGATTGTAACGCTCTTAGATAAACCAACAGGAAGAAAAGTCGATCTTTATGCTGATTTAGTTGGCTTCGATGTTCCTGATGCCTTTGTTGTTGGTTATGGGCTTGATTTTGCTGAAAGATACCGTAATCTTCCGTATATTGGGGTTTTAAAACCGGAAGTATATCAAAATTAGGAAATATTGAAAAAATATCCCTTTTAGAAGTGTAATTTGTTGTGTTTTTTTTAACTAATATGGTACCATTTACTATAGTTTCTTTGCTTCGCAGGAGGAGGTAAGTAATGAATCGGATCTTCCGTAATACAATTTTTTATTTATTAATATTCTTAGTTGTCATTGGAGTAGTTAGCTTCTTTAATGGCACAGGACAGCAACAGCAACCGCTAACATATGACCAATTCATGACTCACCTAGAGAAGGGTGATATAAAGTCAGCGACAGTCCAACCGGAGCGGCTCGTTTATGAAATTCGCGGTCAGCTAAAAACGTATTCTGAAGGTCAATATTTTGTTACATATGTCCTTCAAACAGAGACGGCTACGGATTACGTCGAAATGCTAAGAAAAAGTGGCGCAAAGGTTGAAAATTTACCAGCCAAGGAAACAAGCGGTTGGGTAACGTTTTTTACATCGATTATTCCTTTCATCATTATATTTATTTTGTTCTTCTTCTTATTAAACCAAGCTCAAGGCGGCGGAAGCCGTGTTATGAATTTCGGTAAGAGTAAGGCAAAGCTTTATAGTGAAGAAAAGAAAAAGGTACGCTTTAAAGATGTTGCCGGTGCAGATGAGGAAAAACAAGAACTTGTAGAAGTTGTTGAGTTTCTTAAGGATCCACGCAAGTTTGCAGCATTAGGAGCACGTATTCCTAAAGGGGTGCTACTTGTTGGGCCTCCTGGAACAGGTAAAACATTGTTGGCACGTGCGGTAGCCGGTGAAGCGGGCGTTCCGTTTTTCTCTATTAGTGGTTCTGACTTTGTAGAAATGTTCGTCGGTGTTGGTGCATCAAGGGTACGTGATTTATTCGAAAATGCGAAAAAGAATGCACCTTGTATTATCTTCATAGATGAAATTGATGCTGTTGGTCGTCAGCGTGGCGCTGGTCTTGGCGGCGGTCACGATGAGCGTGAACAGACGTTAAACCAATTGCTTGTTGAGATGGATGGATTTGGTGCCAATGAAGGAATTATCATCATTGCGGCAACAAACCGCCCGGATATTTTAGACCCTGCCCTCTTACGTCCTGGTCGTTTTGACCGTCAAATTACAGTTGACCGTCCGGATGTAAAAGGTCGTGAAGCGGTATTAGGAGTACATGCAAGAAATAAACCTTTTGCAGATAATGTTGATTTTAAGACGATTGCCTTGCGCACACCTGGATTCTCAGGGGCCGATCTTGAAAATTTATTAAATGAAGCTGCACTTGTTGCGGCAAGAGCAGATCAAAAGGTAATCACAGCTGATGATATTGATGAAGCGATCGACCGAGTTATTGCCGGTCCTGCTAAAAGAAGCCGGGTGGTATCTGAAAAGGAACGAAAAATTGTTGCCTACCATGAAGCGGGACATACAATCGTTGGTGTGGTATTAGATGAAGCCGATATGGTTCATAAGGTAACGATTGTTCCTCGTGGCCAAGCCGGTGGATATGCCGTTATGCTTCCTAAGGAAGATCGTTACTTTATGACGAAGCCGGAATTGCTTGATAAAATTTGTGGCTTATTAGGTGGACGTGTAGCGGAGGAACTTGTTCTTGGTGAAGTAAGTACAGGTGCCCATAATGACTTCCAAAGAGCAACAAATATTGCTCGCAAGATGGTTACAGAATACGGTATGAGTGATAAGCTCGGACCAATGCAATTTGGTCATGCATCTGGTGGTCAAGTATTCCTTGGTCGTGATATCAATAACGAGCAAAACTATAGTGATGCGATTGCCCATGAAATTGATATGGAAATTCAACGCATAATCTTTGAATGCTATGATAAGACCAAGGGAATTTTAACCAAGTATTCTGAACAGCATCATTTAATTGCGAAAACACTTCTTGAAGTTGAAACGCTTGATGCTGAGCAAATCAAACATTTATTTGATCATGGAACACTTCCTGAACGCTCAAGCGATACACTTGAACCTAAAAAGCCAGCTGCAACGACTAAAGTTGAATCAACAACAACGAAAGAAGATGTCATCGTTAACATCAATACGAAAAATGATGATACTAATAATGAATCAAAAGAGTAAACTTTATTCATAAAAAATAGGATGCCTTTATGGCATCCTATTTTCGCTAAAAATCTTATAATAGGGTGATAACAATGATCTTTGTTATTGATGTAGGTAATACTAATACAGTATTAGGCGTATTTGATGGAGAAGAGTTAAAGTATCAATGGCGAATTGAAACGAGCAGAAATAAAACGGAAGATGAATACGGGATGATCATTAAAGAGCTATTTACACATGTCGGCATCCGTTCATCCGACATAAACGGAATTATTATATCTTCGGTTGTACCACCGATTATGTTCTCGCTTGAAAGAATGTGTGAAAAATACTTTAACATTACCCCGATGATCGTCGGACCCGGAATAAAAACGGGGTTAAATATTAAATATGATAACCCGAAAGAGGTGGGGGCTGACCGCATTGTGAATGCGGTGGCAGGAATTCACCAATATGGTGCACCGCTTATTATTGTTGATTTTGGAACGGCTACTACATATTGCTATATTGATGAAGATAAGCAGTATATGGGGGGAGCTATTGCCCCGGGAATAAATATTTCCACAGAGGCATTATATACAAAGGCGGCTAAGTTACCACGGATCGAAATTGCTAGGCCAAATGGGATCGTTGGTAAAAACACAGTACATGCAATGCAGGCTGGCATTTTATTTGGTTATGTCGGCCAGGTTGAGGGTATCGTAAGAAGGATGAAAGAGGAGGCAACCGTGGAACCGAAAGTAATTGCAACGGGCGGGTTGGCTTCACTAATTGCTAAAGAATCTGATGCAATCGATGTTGTTGACCCATTCTTAACATTAAAAGGCCTGCAAATGATTTTTGCACGAAATCAAGTATCTGAAAGGGGTAAAATGGATGTCTGATTATTTAATAAAAGCTCTAGCCTATGATGGTCAAGTCCGGGCTTACGGTATACGAACTACTGAAACGGTCTCTGAGGGACAACGGCGCCACGACACTTGGGCTACCGTATCCGCAGCACTTGGAAGAGCAATGACTGCATCGACGATGATGGGTGCGATGCTAAAAGGCGGCGATAAAATTACTGTAAAAATTGAAGGTGGTGGACCAATCGGAGCCATTCTTGTTGATGCCAATGCCCATGGTGAGGTCCGGGGTTATGTTACAAACCCCCATGTTGATTTTGAATTGAATGATAAGGGGAAACTTGATGTAGCTAGGGCTGTTGGAAATAACGGCTTTTTGTCCGTTGTTAA
>JAEWMK010000361.1 GCA_023457235.1 Bacillota bacterium | reverse complement strand
CCTTTTTTCCTTTTAATTCAAAAAAACGTTTTATTTTATTTTTAGTTGTTCTTAATGGGATATTATTTTGCTTCAAGATTTCGAGGAATTTTTCTTTTCCTGTAACTGGGTCTTTCACTTCATATTCCAACTCATAATCCTCATGGTTTAAATAAAAACTATGATCAAGAACAAGAATATTTTCATTGTCATTAATTTCAATTCTATCAGTTTTTAAAGCCCCTAAATATTGAAGTTTATCAGGGGAAATTCCAAAGGTTGCAATCGCTTCTTTTACATTGCCATCAACCATCTTTGCCACTTCACTGTTTAGCAAGGTAAAAGCCTGTGCTTCCGTTAATTCTTGATGGGTTTCGAGTAGACCTTGTTCATGGGGCTGTTTTAATGTAAGAATATACTTATCTTGTTTTTTTCGAATTCTAAGTGCGGAGTGCTTGTCTTTCAACGAAAAATTTACAGTGTCAAAATAATAATTTTCCTGACTTATAAAATCTTCTGGTGTTACATTGAAAACTTTCATTAATAGCTCAAATTCGTTTTTTGTAAGTAGATTTTTAAATTCTATTTCTATTTCTTGTACCATAAAAAAACTCCTAAAAAGTAGGTTTTAGACATACAATTCATATTATGCGGTATAATGGTTTTAAAATCAATTGAATTAAAATGGTGGGGGTTATGTGATAAACTATTACCAAACTTACCTTAATTATCATAAAAGATTGGATGTCGGTTGTATGAAATTTGCAATAACCTCAAGAGGGGATCAAACTTCAAACGCTTTAAGAATGAAAATGAAAAACTATTTATTAGATTTTGACCTTGTGTTCGATGAGGCGGAGCCTGATATTGTAATTTCTATCGGTGGGGATGGAACTCTGCTTTATGCATTTCATCAATATCAACATAGATTAAGTGAGACTGCCTTTGTTGGTGTGCATACGGGACATCTAGGATTTTATGCGGATTGGGTTCCTTCGGAAGTTGAAAAGCTAGTAATCGAGTTGGCAAGAACACCATTTTCAGTTGTTGAATACCCGATTTTAGAAACGATCGTCCGCCATATTGATGGTGGGAAAGAGTCGATGTATTTATCATTAAATGAAACAACGATCAAAGCAACAGAAGGATCGCTTGTGATTGATGTTGAAATTAAGGGGCAGAAATTTGAAACATTCCGTGGTGACGGCCTTTGCATCTCCACACCTTCAGGTAGTACTGCTTATAACAAATCGTTAGGTGGGGCAATCATCCACCCATCGATTGAAGCCATTCAAGTTGCTGAAATGGCATCTATTAATAACCGTGTCTTCCGGACAATTGGTTCGCCGCTTATTTTGCCAGGTCATCATACGCTTTTGTTAAGACCAAAAGAGGCTGTAGATTTATTAGTTACTGTCGACCATAAGACGATTTTACATAAAGATGTTAAATCTATTCAATGCCGAGTTTCCGATGAAAAAGTTAGATTTGCTCGTTACCGTCCATTCCCGTTCTGGAACAGAGTACGTGATTCATTTGTTGGGAACGACAATAGGGGATGATGGCTGTTGCGATATGAAATGGAGTTTATTGTGTGTTTAGATGAATCCCATTGGTTTTGGGTATAGGGGATGATAATTGGAATGAGAACAAGGCCATTTGTGAAAGAAGACATTTCTCTGTGTTCTTCATTGTTTATTGAAGTTTTTAATCGGGAACCGTGGAATGACCGCTGGACTGGACAGCTTGCAACGGAATACTTTGAAGATGTTTTTCATACGCCAGGCTTTGAAGGCTTCTTGATGGAAGCTGTTTCGGATTTAGACTTGGAGCCGGATAATCAAAGTGTGAAATCCGCTATTGTGGGTTTTGTTATCGGGACAAGGAAGAAGTGGTGGAGCGGTGATATTTACTATTTATATGAAATGTGTGTGGATGAGTCCTATCAAGGAGAAGGAATAGGTTCTAAGTTGATGGAAGATGCAAAAACGGCTTTGGTATCAAAAGGTTTTTCCTCCATCGTGCTATTAACGGAACGCACATTTCCGGCCGCTCATTTTTATAAAAAACATGGTTTTATTGAAAGCCCTGAAACAAGATTTTATTTCTGCAGTTTGTAATGTGGTGGTTTTATATTTATGAATAACCATAAGATTCAATGGAAAATTGATGAGAAATTTGAAGGAATGCTCATTCGTGAGTTTTTGCTGAAGAAAAAAGGAATCTCCAAAAGAGCATTGGTTGATATAAAATTTTACGGTGGTGATATTCTATTAAACGGCGGTCATGTCACTGTAAGGGAAGTTCTTCGGGCTGGCGATTGTTTGGAAGTAATATTCCCACCGGAAATTCGAAGTGATGGAATTAGCGGGGAAAACATCCCATTACATATCGTGTACGAGGACGAGCATATTCTTGTCATTAATAAACCACCGTATATGGCATCCATCCCGTCGCGAGAACATCAAAGTGGAACTTTAGCTAATGCGCTTGTCTATTACTATGACCAAATTGGGTTGTCATCTACAATCCATATTGTTAACCGTTTGGACCGTGATACTTCAGGCCTAATGATTGTTGCCAAAAATAGTTTTGTCCATTCATTATTTGCTTTAGAGCAAAAAAAGAAAAGTATAAAGCGGGAGTACGAGGCTATTGTTCATGGAATTGTTCGGGAAGATGTCGGCATTATTAATGCGCCGATAGGCCGTAAAGCGGAAAGTATTATTGAACGGGAAGTCAGAAATGATGGACAACATGCCGTAACACATTATGAGGTTAAAAAGCGGTTTTCGGATCAGACGTTAGTTTCGTTAAAATTGGAAACCGGCCGCACCCACCAAATTCGTGTTCATATGTCTTACATGGGTCATCCGTTATTAGGCGATGATCTTTACGGTGGGCAGCGGGATTTAATCTCAAGACAAGCCTTGCACAGTAAGAGAGTAAAGTTTTATCATCCTTTCATGGAACGTGAGCTTGCGTTTTCGGTTCCGTTGCCGGCTGATATGGGGAATCTTGTGAGTGGGGTGGAATGACCCCACCACAAATCATTATTCATCAAACGCCCTAAACTTCTCCGGCACCCTCGGCATCGAGGAAGGAACCGAAACAGTCTCCATTTCCGGATATCTAAGTGCAGTTAACATTCCACCAAATACACAGCCGGTATCAATATTCCAAGTCTTATTGATTTTCCGAGGCTTCTCAACCGGTGTATGTCCATAAACAACCCAAGCATCCCCGGAATATTGCTTAGCCCAATCTCTTCTAACGGGTGTGCCGTCTGGATTTGTTTCCCCTGTGATATCGCCATATAAAACAAAGGTTTTTACTTTATTGCTCGTTTTTCCAATATAGTCATGACGAATCCCCGCATGGGCAACCACCAGTTTTCCGTTATCAAGCTGAAGGTATAAAGGGGCTCGTTCAAAAAGTTTCATAAAATGAGATTGTACCTTAGCTTTGTCTTTTGATGAGAGCGCGTCATATTCTGCCACTGTTGTCTCCAAGCCATGTTTGATTTGTACTTTTCTTCCTAAGAAATAGCGATATAGCTTATCACAGTGATTGCCAGGCGTGTAATGGGCAATTTTTAGATCGATCACAAGTTTATAAACCATTTCCATTACCTTTATTGATTCTGGACCGCGATCTGTTAGGTCACCAACAAAAACAAGCATCCTTCCATCTGGATGTATCGGATACCCTTTTAGATCCCATTCATATCCAAGGTTTTTAGTTAATGTAACAAATTCATCATAACAGCCATGGATATCACCAATGATGTCATACATAAAAAAATCACCCCATAATTCAAAAAGCCAAAAAACCAAATATTACGATCAATATCTAGTCTTATCCTAGTTCAGTCGCGATATTTGGCTTATGACGTTATTTTTTTTAATTCCCAAACATATATTTCCGTGTCCTTGACCTTACATTTAACACGACACCTACAGCGATCATGCTTGTTAAAAGCGAACTACCGCCATAGCTAATAAAAGGCAAAGTAATACCTGTGATCGGCATTAATTGAATGGTCATACCTATATTTTGGAACACTTGAAAGGTAATCATACCAATTACGCCTGTACATAAATAACTTCCATATGGATCATGACTTTCCAGTGCCGCATGGATCATTCTGTATATTAATAGGAAGAACAGTGAAATTACGATACTTGCTCCAATAAATCCGAATTGTTCGCCAATAACGGCAAAGATGAAATCGGTATGGGCTTCCGGGAAATAAACTTGGCCATTCATCAAGCCCTTTCCTTGCAACTCTCCCGATCCAATTGCCAATAATGATTTTACCAATTGGAAACCGTAGTTGCTTGAAAATTCATGGGGTGCAAGCCAACCATAAAATCGGTTCATTTGGTGTTCTTTCAAGATATATGTCTTAATAAAATCGGGATTATTAAAATAAATAAAAACTAACAATCCAAGCATGGCAGTAACAGCGGCTGCTGATCCCAGTAATATTCGCCACCTAATTCCGGATACTAATAATAGGGAACCGAGGATGGCTGCAATAACAATGGCAGTACCTAAATCGGGCTGTTTCAAAATTAATAACAGTGGAACCATAGTTGTACCGACAAGCTTTCCAAGCAACAAAAAGTCTTCCTGAATTGTTCGGTTATCGGGGTATATTTCATTATGTTTTGCTATAATTTGACTTAGTAAAATAATTAGAAAAATCTTCATTAATTCTGCCGGCTGAAAATTCCCGATGACGGGTAATACATACCAACTGACGGCGCCGTTTATTTCTGGTGCAATTTTAGAATGCCCAAAAACCTCAAGACCGAGTAAGAGAAGTATGCCAAACCCGTATAAATACCAGGAAAAATTCTTAAAGCGATCAAAATCAATGATCATTGTTACACCGATCGCGATAAAACCAATTACATACCATACAACTTGTTTTCCTACAAAATTAACATTTTGCAGCTTCGCCGGCAGTGAAGGCTGAATGCTGTAAATTGCAACTAAGCTGACAGTAGCTAGTAAAATAATGATTAAAACAAGGGCTACATCTATTTTCTGATAAGGAGTTTTGTCCTTTTCTATTTCCATTTCGTTTATTCCTTTCTAAACTGCTTTCGATTCTTTAATATTTAATACATCACCCATTATAATATAGTAACGAAATTTGGGATGAATGAAAAGGACTAGAAACAGTTTGACAAATAAAAGAGGTCATTTTACGATTAATGAGGCTTATAAGGTATATTTATCCAATCTATAATCAAAGGAGGGAGACTAAATGCCAGACTACAAAAAGAAACTCGATGATAAGTTTAAAACTATTCTTATCAACGCCATTCAAAAAAATGATATTGATGCTTTTAGAGAAGAGTTTCTAGAGGTTCATCCATATGAACAAGCAAAATTCTACGTCAGTCAGGAACAAGAAGTAAGACAACAAATTTCGTCTTATTTGTCCCCATCAGAAATGGCTGAGTTATTCCATAATCTTGATAGTGAAGATCAAGAAAGTACTCTTGAAGAAATGGAACCAGCCTATGTTGCAAATATGCTCGCCGAGATGTATGCGGATGATGCTGTTGACGTCTTAAATGAGCTGGAAAAAGATCAGGTTGTCAGCTACCTTACCATTATGGATGATGAAGCGGCCCAAGAAATAAAAGATTTGCTTCATTATGAAGAAAAGACCGCCGGTAGTATCATGACAACCGAATTTGTGGCAATTTTAGCTAATCAAACAATCAAAAATGCCATGAAAATCTTGAAATCGGAAGCACCTGATGCGGAAACGATTTATTACATATATGTAGTCGAAGATGAAGAAAGGCTCGTCGGTGTTATCTCTCTACGCGATTTGATTATTGCTGATGATAATAAACTCATTTCAGAGGTTATGAATGATCGGGTTGTTTCTGTTTCAGTAAGTGAAGATCAGGAAAATGTTGCTCGGATGATGAAGGATTACGATTTCTTGGCGGTTCCTGTTCTTGACTTTCAAAGGCATTTACTGGGAATTATAACTGTTGACGATATATTAGATGTTTTGGTTGAGGAAGCTTCAGAAGATTATTCCAAATTAGCCGGGGTCCCCGACGTCGAAGGAAATGATTATTCAGCTTTTTCAGCAGCTAGAAAAAGACTACCATGGCTTATCATTCTTTTATTTCTTGGGATGTTTACAGCCAGCCTGATTGGCCGGTTTGAAGAAACTTTAAATCAAGTATCTATTCTAGCTGTTTTCATTCCGCTTATTGCCGGTATGGCAGGAAACACAGGTACACAAGCACTTGCTGTAGCTGTTCGCGGCATCGCTCTTGGTGAAAGTGACCATAAAAGTAAAATCCAAATGCTGAAGAAGGAAATTGGCACGGGCTTAATTATTGGATTAGTTTGTGGAATATTGGTTATGATTGTTGTAGATGTTTGGAAGCATAGTTTAGTTTTAGGGATCCTCGTTGGTGTTTCCATTTTTACAACTTTAACAATTTCGACTATGGCGGGAGCTTTGATCCCTCTCGTTATGCATAAATTTAAAATCGACCCGGCGGTGGCCTCAGGCCCATTTATTACAACCTTGAATGACATTATTAGCATCCTAATTTATTTTGGATTAGCCACGCTCTTAATGAATTACCTTGTCTAAATAGGGAGGTGCATATTATCGAAGCACATGCATCAGTATCATCATTAGTTATTGTAAT
>JAEWMK010000360.1 GCA_023457235.1 Bacillota bacterium | reverse complement strand
TTCTTGGAATATTTTTACCATTTCCAAAATACTAATTGGTGTTTGTTCAGCCGGTTTAATAACAATCGTATTACCAGCTGCTAACGCTGGTGCTAGCTTCCACATAGTTAACATTAATGGGAAATTCCAAGGAACGATTGCAGCAACAACGCCTAGCGGTTCTTTTAATGTATAATTTAATCTATTACCTGGGGATGACAGGGTTTCACCTTGGATCTTATTCGCAAGGCCAGCATAAAACTCTAGTACGTCAATCATTGCTGGCATAGCAATGAATTTAGTTTCATTGATTGGCAGGCCATTATCTCTTGACTCTACTTCGGCCAACATATCTGCCTTTTGCCATAGAGCTTGAGCCGCCCTATAAAGCAAACGTCCGCGGTCACTTGGCGCCATTTCTGCCCAAGGTCCAGATTCAAAAGCTTTTCTAGCTGCTTTTACGGCTAAATCGACATCTTCTTTATTTGCTTCTGCAACGACACCATTTAATTCTCCTGTTGCAGGATTATACGAGTTGAACGTCTTTCCAGTAACTGAATCTACCCATTTACCACCGATAAAAAGTTTATAATTTTGTGTCATTATAATATTACCTCCTTAAAATGCCTTTTCTAGTAATCTAAGAACATCTTCTTTTGTTGCGTCAACTGGTGTAGCCCACATTGATACTTCCTCTTTTAATGTTTCTTCAGCTAGGAGTTCAAGTTGATCTTTTCTTACTCCCAATTTTTCTAAACTAGGTATGTCTAATGCAATGGCAAGGTTTTTAACTGCTTCTACCGCTTTTTGGCAGCCTTCTTCTGCAGAGAGACCATCCACATCAAGGCCCATTGCTTTCGCAATTTCACTATATTTTTGCTGTACGTTAGGGTCTTTCGCATTATATTCCATTACAAATGGTAGACCACAAGCATTGGCTACACCATGTGGTAAACCACAATGAGCACTTAACGGATGGGCAATTGCATGTACTAGCCCTAGAAATGCCGAGTTAAATGCGTAACCTGCAAGCATGCTGCCCAATAACATATTTGTACGGGCTTCTAGATTATTTCCATCTTTATAAGCTGCTTCAATATTGTTATAGATTAATTCAACTGCTTTTAAAGCGTTTACATTCGCTGGGATAGAGGCGAACTTTGAAGTATATGCCTCGATTGCATGTGTTAATGCATCCATTCCAGTTGCAGCTGTGACTGCTGGTGGTAACGCATATGTTAGTTCTGGATCAACAAGAGCTATATCGGCCCCAATGTGTTTTCCTGCAAGAACCATTTTTCTCTTTTCTTCAGTATTAGTAACAACTGTAACCCCAGTAACCTCACTTCCAGTTCCAGATGTTGTTGGAATCGCTATTAACGGCTTTGTTGGAACCTCAACTTTATTTAATCCATCATATCTATTAATTGGTCCTGGGTTGGTTAATAAAATGTTAATTGCCTTTGCAGCATCTATGGAGCTTCCGCCACCAACAGCAACTATTGTCTCAACATTCGCCTCTAGAGCAAATTTAGCACCTTCTTCTACCACAGTTTCTGGTGGATTTGGAAGGACTCCATCATACTCAACTACGTCAATATTTGAAGCTTTCAGCACTCCTACGATTTGTTCAACAATACCTGCTGCTTTTACACCCTGATCATACACACATAAAACTTTTTGAACGTTAAATCCTTGAACAACTTCTCCAATTTGCTTTGAACAACCAGCTCCAAAAATAACATGGCTCGGAATTCCGAATTCAAATTGCATATATAACTTCCTCCAATATTTAGATATGTTTTTAAGATTTCCTGTAAAAATTCTAATGGCAATATCCATTTAACAATGCTTGAAACTTGTCCCTCCCTTTATGTATCTGTGAATATTCTATAAATAACAAATTTTAATTTATAGAATGTTCTTAATATTTGAAATTATAACAACTCCCTAATTTTATGTAACCGTCTTCAACGGGTGGTATTTTTCCAAAAGTTCAGTCTCTTACAGACAGTCCCAAAAATATGCACAAAAAAACCACTTGAAATAGTGGTTTACTAAATTTCCTTCATGAAGACTTTATCAAGCCATTTGTTCTTAAAACTTTAAGAGACAGCAACAAATTAAATCTCTCTTCCGTACTATCCCAATTGAACTGCCCTACATCTTTAATTCTTTGAATTCTGTATTTTAATCCACTTACAGAAAGGTTCAATAATTGGGCTGTGGTTTGTAACTGACAATCATTGGATAAAAAAACATAGAGAGTCCACGCCAATTCTGAGTCATTTTCCTTGTCATAATTCATGATGTCGTCAAGCATATTTATTGAGAATGTTAACAATTGATTATTCGAAGACCCTGCATATAAAAGATCAAACGATTTCAAGTCTTCTACATAGAAGGTTTCACCTATCTTACCATTATTCGTTAACAGTTGTAATGTATTTTTAGTTTCTGAATAAACATTCCTAAGCTCTTCAATTGAATATGACAGCCTACTAATAAAAATTGACACCGCTATTTTATCAAAGTTTTTTCGTAGGATACTATTAACCTCATCCACTATTTTTGTAGTTTGCCATTTGTCATTAGGAAAAATAATGGACAGTATTCCTTGTTTCCTTTCGATAACTAGCGAATTCTTGCTGATCGAAAAAAGTGCAGAATATATTACATTAAATATTTTTTTTCGTATTCCTATAAACTTATCTTGTTGAAGTTGCTCCTTGACTTTAGGGTCTATGTCCCAAATCATTATCTGATGCTTTTTATTAAAATCATAACCCATAAATAAAGCCCGTTTTTTTATTGCCTCAATTGGCTTTGAAGGATCAAGCAGTTCATCTAAAAACTCACCTTTTAATCTATTTTCTGTCTCTAGTTTTATTTTTTCCCTTGAAAAATCAAGTGCAATGACACCGGCAGTCCTTCCAGCAACCATTCGAACAAATTCAGACTCAGAATTATTTAAATGAACGACGGAAAGATAGCCCTCTAACTCATCTCCAATTAAGATTGGTATAATAGTGTGGCTAATATTTTCGGTTCTGCCCCAATCTAGCGGCCTTTTCTCTTTTTCTTTACGATTTAATATTTATTTTAATTCTGGATTATCATTTATAAAGGTACTTAATGTAAAATCCTGAATTGTACTTTTTGATTGATGAGGAAGCCACCATCCAAGTGGTCGTAAATTGACATTCTCAACGATAATAGGGTAATTCAGTAAACTTCCAACTTTCTCAATAATAAAATCTAAACCTTTCCCTGACAAAATCATTTGGTTTAGCTGCTCATGTATGCTAATTGTTTTGCTTAATAATTCATTTTGCTTCTGTATCCTTTTATAGGCTACATCCAACTCTTCTGCAATTTTTGTTTCATTATAGTAATGGAGCTCTGAGTTAATTTCATCTCCCCACTCTTCTGACGTTTTACCTATAGAAAAACATCGATCATCTCCTCTAGCTCTACAAGAAACCTCTTTATAGTAGATTTCCTTCCCTAAAAGAGCGGTTGCATATCCACCTGCATATCCCAAAAGAGTCCAACAAATAGGTTCATTTGATTTTCCAAAATACTTCTCATGCTGTTCAACCTCGTAGGAATCTCCCCAAAAAGATTCAAGATAGTATTCTCCCTTTTCCATGTTCATATTAAACTTTACTATATGAACATCGACAGCTCCCTGAAATTTATGTAGTTGTGCACCTTTTTTGATTAATTCATGATCCGATATATCCGAGAATTTACTTTTTTGATCTTTTGCATCATGTACTCCACATGCCCAGCCGTAACGAAGTAAAAAGCCCTTTGACCTCTCCATTCCTAAATTTTCGATAAGATCTCGACGTAAGGTTCCATGTGCTTCAGCGTTAAAAAGTATATATCGCTTTCCCTCCAATAATATCCTTCCAGGTTGTGACTCTAATATTGAATAATTAAATTGCTCCAGCTTTTGACTATACAATGAAACGCCCTCCTCACCAAAGCCATATCTTTCTTTTTCCTCAAATTCCCAGTAGTGCTTCTATAATTTACCATAAAATTTAAAATATTCCTACACTTTATATTGTTAATTTAGGTTAATAATCCCTAGGAATAACAAAATTTGCAATGCCATTTGGGCATCAAAGAAATCCTTTGAACTTGCAAGATCTAAGTTGCTGATTTCTTCGAATTTTTTTATCCGATACTTAATAGAGCCTGCAGAAAGCAGCATGGTCCTGGCCGTTTTTAAGACATTGCCTTGGTTTTCAAAAAAATAATAGAGCGTTTTTAATAATTCAGAGTTTCTTTTTTGATCATAGGTTACGATATCACCGAGTAAATCTAATGCGAATGTTTGCAGCTCTTCAAGATTCTCGTCGTTACAAATTCTTGCTATAAGGCTTAATTCCTCAAACGTGATAACCGTCATATTGTCTTTTCTTAAATTAGACAATTCTACTGCTTTTTTTGCATCCTCGTAACTTCTTTTATATCCCTTAATATTATTGCATTTTGAGCTGATTCCCAAAATAATGTTCATTTTAGCAAACTTATCACTCAAGGCTTTTACCAGTATTAAACCAAAATCCTTGATTTTCATGTGAAGATTTTCAACTGTTTTACAGGAAACTAATGTGATGATTTGATCTAATTTGCTAGTTAGCAAGCAGGTTTGACCAAGCTCCTTTATTTTGGTATATATGGTTTCCGCCATTTCTTTTTTTAATTCCGTTAAAAGTGTTTCATGGTTACCTTGTCCTACATTTTGGCGAAATCTTAAATCAAATAACAATAAGAAGTGGGGCTGGTTAAGATCATGGCCAATGAGCCTCATCCGTTGGGACATATCTTCTATGTTAAGGTTTCCAGTTATGAGTTCATCCAGTAATTCGCCTTTAATCCTTTGTTCTGTTTCTAGTGTTGTTTTTTCATTTAACAGTTGAATGGCACAAATGGTGGAAGTGTGCTCAAGGGCAATAAATTCAAATTCATCAAAATCACTCTTTTCGCCAATTAAAGAAATATAGCCCAATGTTTGATTATTGGCAATGATTGGAGAAATGAGTCTTTGGTGAGACCAGCCATAATGGCTTGGTATTGATAATTGGACAGTCCGCGCCTTTTCCATTAAGGTTTTGATTTCTGTTTCCTGTATGTCTATTTGATTTTCGATAAATTGTTTAAATCGATGATGTTTATATGGACCAAATGATTCTAAAAGGTTAAAATCTTTATCTTCAATAATGACAGCTGTTTTTAGTTGCCGTCCAAGGACAGTAATAATGGAAAGTAGGGATTTATTTTTGAGCAATACCCTAGAAAGTTGCTCATTTATTCTTAAAACCCTTTTAAACATTTCATTTTGATTTTCAATTCTTTTATAGGCTGTTTCTAGCTTCAGAGCCAAATTTTCCTCTTCATAAAAAGGAGCCTCATTTTGAATTTCATCGCCCCAATCCTGAATCAACCTACCAATCCAACGACAATGTTGGTCACCTTTCCCAATACATTCGACTTCTTTAAAAATTACTTTTTTTCCTAAGTGCCTGCTTACATATCCGCCCGCATGCCCTGTTAATGTAAAACAAACCGGTTCATGATGATAACCAAAATGCTTAATATGCTGCTCTGCCTCATAGGAATGGTGCCATAACCCTTCCGCATAATAGTCTCCAGTTATGGGGTCATAGCTAATTTCAATCGGTTTTACCTTAACCTGACCGGTCATGTCATGGATTTTTGGTCCAATGGTAACCCAATCCAATTCCGTTTCATAGGGAAGAGCTGATTTCATTGTATCAGCATTTTCTAAACCACAATTCCAACCATATCGCAATAGAAATCCTTTCGCTCGATCTAAACCTAGGACTGAAATGAGATCACGTCTTAATGTCCCTAGTGAATCTGCTCCAAATATTACGATCCGTTGATTGTTTAATAAAATCTTTCCGGTTTCAGGAAGGAATGAAATATACTCATTTACATCAATTTTTTGTTCCACTTAATTATCTCTCCCTAGGTAGAAGTTTACTTTATAGATAAATTACACAAAGAAAGGTGTAGTTTTATAACCAGTTTGGCTATAAAATTTAGTCAAAATATTCTAATAAATTGGACTATTTAGATATTTATTTTGTCCATTTATTATACTATCATAAAACCTAGGAAGGCTATTAAATTATTACTTTTATGAAAAATGGAGGGCTTTTAATGACAACAGAAAATATTGAAAAATATGTAGAAGTAGAAAAAAGGGTGGATGCTACAAGAGACAAATATGCGAAAGAAGAGGGTTATATCAATCGATCAGAGGCGACTTCTCCTTGGATTCCTTTTCTTCCAGGTGTTATGATTCGTCATCTTTCCTTTGATATTACAAATAATAACGCGGTGAATATTTTGAAACTCGAAAAAGGAGCACAAGTTTCCAAACATCGCCACAGAGGAATTGTAACTGGGTACTGTTTAAAAGGAAGCTGGTACTATGCTGAATATGATTGGGTAGCAAAACCAGGCGATTTTATCCGTGAAGCACCTGGCCGCGAACATACATTATGTTCTGATGAGGGCATGGAAACCGTATTTCACCTCAATGGTTCGCTGGAATTCCTAGATGAAAATGATCGAATTATTGAAATTGTCGATGCCTTCTGGTTTATTGACCATTATGAAAGATACTGTAGAGAACATAATATTCCGATCAATAAAGAATTGTATTTGTAATTATTAAATTCATCAATAATAGAAAAGAGCTTACTTGGTATTTAATTTTACCAAGTAGGCTCTTTTTCATTTACCCAAAATATTACTCCATCCCAACCAACTCAGATTCCCCTAACAATTCAAACGTTTCTGGTTGCGGAAGTTCTTGGACATTTTTTAGCTTTCTTTCAATTACCCTGCTTCTTGTAGCTGCACTGTCGATTGTATTGCTTGCCTCTTGAAGCTTTTTCTTCGTTTTATCAAGAATGTCTCCAAATTTAGTAAACTCCGTTTTTACAGCTCC
>JAEWMK010000359.1 GCA_023457235.1 Bacillota bacterium | reverse complement strand
AAATCTCCATAATGCTGAGAAAAATGAAAAGGTAGAACTAGAGTTGGAAAAACTAAAAGTGGCCCGAAATAACGACCTGACTGTAGAACAAGAAACAAGGATTGCGAATGAAAATTAAACAATATATGATAAGAAAGACATGGGGATATAGAGCTTTTACATGCCCAACGTCTTTCTTTTCTTCATATATTTTAATGAAATGCAGGAGGTGGGAATATGAAGAATACGCGTATTTTTCCTCTTATAATTGGATTTTTTATTCTTTTTATTGGAATTAATATTTTATTAAATATAGCCGGGTTCCATGTGGATGGCGGTGGTATAATTGCAATCTTTATTATTTTTATTGGCTATCGTCTGTTAAAAAAGAAAAAGAAGAACATTGCTTATATTTTTATTGTTTTAGGGAGCTTAATTTTATTAGATGCTTGGTTTGGAATTAATATTTTTGATTTAATTGGTTTTATTATTGCTATTGCCCTTATTTTTTATGGTTATCAAATGATTCGCAATAAGCAAAAAGATGAGCAAACCTATGAAAGGAATATAGATCAGGGAATTTCGAAAACAGATATGGACGGTAAGGAAGGAAATACAGAAGAATCAAGTTATACGTACCGTATTCTTACACCTCAAAAAAAACATACATTAATAGGTAGCTGCCTATTAACGGGATCGCGATGGGAATTAAGAGATTTAGATATATGGCACGGCATTGGTGAAGTGAAAATTGACTTATCACGAGCCAATATTCCGGATAGTAAATCCACAATTATCATTAATGGCTGGATTGGCGATGTTGATATATTTGTTCCTTATGATTTAGATGTTTCCATCATCGCCCGCGTTGGCGTGGGGGAGATAAAAGTATTTGGCAATAAGGAAAGTGGAGTAAACCAAAGCACAGCTGTTGAAACAAACGGATATCGTAAGGAAATAAAACGCGTAGAAATAGTGATAAATCTTTTTGTAGGTGATATAGATGTTAATTATTTGTAAAGGATGTCGATCATGCCAGATCGTAAATTGACTAATCTTCAATGGCAATTTATCATGCGATATTCGCAAGCTTCTGTTGCTGCCATTTTTTTCAGTTCGATTGTTTTCTTTATATTATGGAATTTCGTTTATACACTTGATCGATTACAAAGCTGGTCACAACAATATTTAAATTTAACAATCCCTCCCTACCCGGGTTTATTGTTTGCCATTTTTATGGTTACAGCGATGTGTCTTGTCGCCGTGATAGTTGGATTGGTTTGGGGTTATATCCAAGGGAACGCGCTGAAAAAGAGAGTTGAAGTATTACTGCAGTCAACAATTAAGCTTGAGCGGGGCAATTTGGCGGTTCGTATCCCAGATTTAGGGGAGGATGAACTTGGTCAGTTGGCTATCCATTTAAATGAAATGACAAAAAGATTTCAGGAACAGGTTAGTTCACTCCAACGATTATCCACACATAATGTAGAATTAACAAATCAAGTAAAAGAAACGGCCATAATTGAAGAAAGGCAAAGACTTGCGAGAGAATTACACGATGCAGTCAGTCAACAATTGTTTGCGATTTCAATGACAATGGCGGCACTTAAAAGAACAATTGAATTAGATCAATTAAAAGCATCACGTCAAGCGGAGTTAGTAGAAGAAATGGCTGCTGCCGCACAATCAGAAATGCGGGCATTATTACTGCATTTACGACCTGCGCATTTAGAGGGAAAAACCTTAAACGAAGGCATCCATGATTTGTTGGCAGAATTCTCAAAGAAACATTATCCAATTGATTTTAATTGGAAGCTGGATAAACTTCCTGCTTCAATTTCCAAAGCGATTGAGGATCATTTATTCCGTATTGTTCAGGAGGCTTTGTCCAATATTTTACGGCATGCGAAGGCTTCCCTAGTTGAACTTCGGTTAACAGTTACAGTGGAACATATAAGATTAAAAATTACCGATAATGGAGTCGGTTTTAATGAAGAGGAGACAAAAACATCTTCCTATGGTATGTCCCTTATGCGGGAAAGAGTAGCCGAAATAGGCGGTGTGATGACTTTATCGACAGCACCTGGGCAAGGAACAATGATTGAGGTTACGGTTCCAATTATATAAGTATTTTTTCTTAGTGAGGTGAGAGTAATGGAGGAAATCATTAAAATATTGCTAGTAGATGACCATGAAATGGTGCGAATGGGATTAGCAGCTTATTTGTCGACAGAACCGAATATTGAAGTCATAGGTGAAGCTTCAAATGGGGAAGAAGGCGTGAGACTTGCGGAGCAATTTAGGCCTGACGTGATTTTGATGGATTTAGTGATGGACGGAATGGACGGCATCGAAGCAACAAGGAGAATACGGAAGGCTCAGCCGGATGCAAAAGTAATTGTTTTAACAAGCTTCATTGATGATGAAAAGGTATATCCAGTTATCGAAGCAGGGGCATTTAGTTATTTATTAAAAACGTCAAGAGCACCGGAAATTGTCCAAGCGATTCAGCAAGCCTATAGAGGCCAGGCAGTCTTTGAATCACAAATTACTGATAAGATTATGACAAGAATGAGAGGGGAAAATAAATCGGAATTGCCTCATATTCAATGCACCCCGAGGGAGATGGAAGTGTTAAAGCTTATTGGTGAAGGAAAATCGAATCAAGATATTGCAGATGAATTGTTTATTGGGATTAAAACGGTAAAAACACATGTTAGTAATGTTCTTAGTAAACTAGGTGTAGACGATCGTACGCAAGCAGCAATTTATGCCTACAAACATGGGATATGCAAATAACGGAAAGGATGTTGAGATTTGTAAATTCTTTTTAGAGTTAAAAATTCAGCCCCAAGAGGTCAAATGTCAATCCTTTACCTTAACCGGTAGGAGACCATTTACTTGTTGGGGCTATTCGTTGCAATTTGTTTATCTATTTAACGCGGACCTTTAACATTTTTGCTACGTGCATCTCTAGGTTCATCAGCGCGTTCTCGTCCTTGTTTTGCACGTTTTTTAGCAATTTGGTTTTCCTCTTTTACATCCATTACAAATTCCGAAGCGATTTCCTGCTTCGTGTTACGAGCCATTTGTTGCTGGGCGTTATGCTGACTTTCAGAATTATGTGTTCTTGCCATCCCTTAAAAACCTCCTTTAACTCGTTTTTTACTTAAAAATAAGACACTGTTAGTATGTGATAAAATGTAGATTATATGTTTGCAAAATAAAAAAGCTCCCGTCGCTCTAGTTAACGACGAGAGTTTTTTGCGAAACTTTCAAATCGAATTTCATCTTCAATTAAACCGCAAACGCCGCATTGAACCTTTATCGAAGGCCCACGATAAGGAGTATGAAAAGGATCTAGGGCTTGATTTGAATATTCTTGGACGATCTCGCCTGAATGTGGATCCATCTTCACAGATTTAGGGATTTGTTCAATAATATTAAACCTTGAACGGTTTGTACCACAATTTGGACAGCAATATGGTCCTGACATACTTCATCCCTCCAATACTTATTCCATTTTATAGCATGTACAGTTTTGGAAAAATTATGAGAAAGGTTATTAATAGTATAATAATTTTTTAAAAAAAATATCTTTATTTGCTTAATTATGGGAATATCCCTGTTTTCAGGTAGGATTACTTTAAATATTTGTTAAATTTTTCTTGACATTACATATCTTAGCTTGTAATGTATAAAATATAAAATTTGAATACAGCATTCTTATCAAGATTGGTGGAGGGACTGGCCCAATGAAACCTGGCAACAGACTTTTAAAGCACTGTGCTAATTCCTGTGGGCAATTTTCCTTGTTCAAAAGATAAGAAGAGACCAGTAAATGTAAAATTTTCGCCTCTTCTAATTCTTTAGGAAGAGGTTTTTTAGTTTTTAGTTCTTTAGTTCATAATCTTAATATTCAAGAAAAGAGACAGGGTTTTATATTTAAGCTGACTGGACAACCGGAGGCAGATTTAATCAGTTATTTTTAATAATTGATTAGTCTGTCTTTTTATTTTGAAAAAATTAGGATTATCGAATTTAGAAAGTGAAGGTTTCGTGCTTAGATAATTAATTATTGGAGGGATCAATTACATGAAAAACCTATTAGTCTATGAAAATTTCGATGAAACCGGAAAGATTGAATTTTCAATAGATAATGAAACCAAAGGAGCACTGGAAGTTCTGACATGGGCCTATTCACATTACGGCGATGATATCGTATACGCTTGTAGTTTCGGTGTTGAGGGAATTGTATTAATAGATTTGATATCAAAAATAAAACCAAATTCCAAGATTGTCTTTTTAGATACAGATTTACATTTTGATGAGACTTATCAGCTCATTGAAAAAGTGAAACAGCGATATCCTGAATTAGAAATCGAAATCAAGAAACCTAAACTAACATTAGAAGAACAAGCTAGTGAATTTGATGAAAGATTATGGGAAAGTAATGCAAATAAGTGCTGTGAAATCCGAAAAGTAATTCCATTATCAGACGTATTATCAAATACTGTGGCATGGCTTTCAGGGCTGAGAAGAGATCAATCAGAATTCCGCAAAGATACACAATTTATAAACAAAGATAACAAATTCAAATCGATAAAAATATGTCCTCTTATACACTGGACATGGAAGGATATATGGCGTTATGTATATAAACTCAACTTACCCTACAACGAACTTCATGATAATGGTTACCCAAGCATTGGCTGTAAGACATGTACCCAACCTGCCTTCAGTATTGATGATTTGCGTTCAGGGAGATGGACTGGTACTGGGAAAGTTGAGTGTGGTCTACATCAATAATAAACGAGGTATAAAAATATGACGCTTACTTATATAGCTTTAATAGTTGGTTTGTTTTTTGCTTTGAATATAGGCGCAAGCGGCGCTGCTGCATCAATAAGTGTGGCCTATGGATCAGGTGCCATTCCTACTAAAAAGAAAGCATTGCTATTATGTGGAATTGCCATTTTTGCTGGTGCTGCAATCGGCGGAAGTGAAGTTGTCAAAACAATTGGAACAGGGATCATTCCACAAACAATTTTATCAGATAAAATTGTGTTAATTATTTTGGCTTCTGCAGCATTGTCTCTTTTTATCGCAAATGTACTGGGGATTCCTTTATCAACTAGTGAAATCACAGTGGGATCAGTTGTTGGAGTTGGGATTGCTTACCAAGCATTATATATTAACAATATTTTAGTGATCGTAAGTTTCTGGATACTCATTCCTGCCATAGCATTCATTTTAGCTGTTATGGTTGGAAAGTTAATCAAAAAATTAGAAAAAAAATATCCAGGACTTAAAACTGCAAAAGCACAAAAGATCATTTCGATATTTGTAATCATTGTAGGTTTCTTTGAAGCATTTTCCGCAGGAATGAATAATGTTGCTAATGCAATTGGTCCATTAGTTGGTGCAAATCTAATCTCGATGAATACAGGAACATTCCTCGGTGGATTATTTGTTGCATTAGGTGCCATTCTACTTGGAGGAAATGTTTTACAAACAAATGGGAAAAAGATAACCACTTTTTCTCTCCTTGAAGGAGGTGCAATATCAGGAACGGGTGCTTTTCTCGTAATTTTATCATCCATATATGGTTTGCCTGTACCTTTAACCCAAGTTACAAGTACAGCGATTATGGGGATTGCGACAGTACAAAAGGGCTCGAGTACATTAAAGAAAAACATCATTTCAAAAATTCTAAAGGTGTGGCTAGTATCACCGATCTTCTCATTAGTTATATCCTATGGACTTGTGAAGAGCATAATCTATATGGATATATATTCAATGGTAGTGTTGTTCAGTGTTTGTGCTGCAACACTGGGAATCATAAGCTTAATCAAAACAATAAATGAAGACAGAAGAGTGTATCAAGAAAATGGTGGCGGTATCTGATTATAAAACCAATTAAATATATTGAATTAGGAGGAATATTAACATGGCATTAAGTCAACCACATGGAGGAAAATTAATAAATAAATGGAATCCAACTTATGATTTAAGTGGAATAAGTAAGGAAATTGAAATTGACACAACTGCATTAAGTGATTTGGAACTGATTGGAAATGGTGCATATAGTCCGATTGAAGGCTTTTTAGGAAAAGAAGATTATGAATCTGTAGTTGAAAATATGAGACTGTCAACTGGCCACATTTGGAGCATTCCAATCACATTGCCTGTAACGAAGGAACAGGCTGAAGCAATATCGATTGGAGATACTATAAAACTAACGAATAATGGGGAAGTTTATGGTGTTATTTCGATAACTACTATTTATGAACCAGACAAAACGAAAGAAGCTGAAGCTGTTTATCGAACTACCGATTTAAATCATCCTGGTGTGAAGAAACTGTTCGAAAGAGGAAACATTTATTTAGCGGGCCCTATTACATTAGTTAAACGAATAAAGAGAGATAAGTTTACTACCTATTATTTAGATCCAAGTGAAACTAGAGAAACATTTCAATCAAAGGGCTGGAACACAGTCGTTGGTTTTCAAACTAGAAATCCGGTCCACCGAGCCCACGAATATATTCAAAAATCAGCATTAGAAATTGTCGATGGTTTATTTTTAAATCCACTTGTTGGTGAAACAAAATCCGATGATATTCCGGCAGATGTTCGTATGGAGAGTTATCAAGTATTACTTAAAAACTATTACCCTAAAGATCGTGTCTTTCTAGCCGTTTTCCCTGCAGCAATGCGATATGCCGGTCCAAGAGAAGCTGTCTTCCATGCAATGGTGCGTAAAAATTATGGATGCAGTCATTTTATCGTTGGTCGGGATCATGCGGGTGTGGGCGACTATTATGGGACATATGATGCTCAATTAATTTTTAGCAACTTTACAGCAGAAGAGTTGGGAATTACCCTATTATTCTTTGAACATAGCTTCTATTGCACAAAATGCAAGAATATGGCATCTACAAAAACGTGCCCGCATGGAAAGGAAGACCGGGTTATTCTTTCAGGGACGAAGGTAAGAGATATGCTTCGGGGTGGAGAGATTCCTCCAAGTACATTTAGTAGAAAAGAAGTTGTTGAAGTATTAATTAAAGGCTTACAAAAACAAACTGTTGAAATTTGATCGGAACAGGAGGAATTCTCATGAGTAAAAGTACGAATATTACATGGCACGAAGCTTCGATAACAAAAGTAAATCGTCGTCTGCAAAATAATCATCACAGCTTTGTAATCTGGTTTACAGGCTTATCTGGCTCTGGTAAATCAACCATTGCGAATGCTGTTGCCGGAAGGCTTTACGAGCTGGGTGTAAAAAATTATGTGTTGGATGGCGATAACATTCGCCACGGTTTGAATCATGATTTAGGATTTTCAGAAGCTGATCGGACCGAAAATATTAGAAGAATCGGAGAAGTCTCAAAGCTATTTGTAGACAGCGGCCAGGTTGTGTTGACCGCTTTCATTTCTCCATTTCAATCAGATCGCAATTTAGTACGAGAACTGCTTGAAGAAGATGAGTTTATCGAAGTATATGTGAAATGTCCAATTGAGGATTGTGAAAAACGTGATCCTAAAGGACTTTATGAGAAGGCTAGAAAAGGTATAATTCCAGAATTTACAGGTATTAGTTCTCCATATGAAGAACCGATTGCACCAGAAATCGTCATTGAGTCAAATAAATTCTCAGTAGAAGAATGTGTTGAACAATTAATTACCTATTTAACTTCATTCAGCAGAATTCAGACACTTCCATAAGTGGGGTGAGTAATTTGATTTAGAATTTTAATTCAGTGGTGGTTAAATACTTGCTGAATAAAGTTAAAGCCTCCGGCGGATGCCTCAGATTTTCAGAGGTAGTTTTTCGAGCAAGCTCGAAAAAATCTGGGCGCAAATACGCCAAGGCGTATTTGATCTATTAAAAATATAATCTAGGAGGTACCGTGATGGCATACGAAAAAATTTGGGCTAATAACCCTAAATTAAACAAAATGGAATTACAGAAACTTGAGAAAGATGGTTTGAAGATTTTTGATGATATTGCTTACCATGCAGAGCATGGATTTGATTCAATACCGAAAGAAAATTGGGATTTGTTTAAATGGGCGGGTATGTATTTGCAAAAACCAAAAGAAGCTGGTTATTTTATGATGCGTGTTGTCATTCCATCGGGTATTGTTACAAATGAGCAAGCCGTGGCTATGGCTAATATCGCAAAAGATTTTGGACGTGATTTATATGACTTTACAACACGTCAATGTGTTCAATTCCATTGGCTTACGATTGAAAACATACCGGAAATACATCGTCGTCTAGCACGAGTTGGGATGACTACTGCTGGGGCATGTGGAGATATTACAAGAAATATTGTTGGCAATCCACTTGCTGGCATCGATCCGAATGAACTATTTGATACAAGACCTATCATTAAAGAAGTATATGAATTCTTCCGATTCAATGAGGATTTCTCCAACTTACCTAGAAAATATAAAATATCAATCAGCGCTAATATAAATAACGCATCTAATTCTGAAATAAATTGTCTCGCTTTTGTACCTGCCGTCAAAGAATTAAATGGTGAAAAAGTGAACGGTTTTCACGTTAAAGTTGGAGGCGGTCTATCATCTGTTCCGATGTTAGCACAAAAATTAGATGTATTCGTTACACAAGAAAGAACGAAAGAGGTTGCTGTGGCAATCACAACCATCTACCGTGATTATGGAGATCGCGAAAAACGCCATCGTAATCGCATGAAATTTTTAGTGGCGGACTGGGGAGTAGAGAAGCTTAAGGAGAAATTAATTGAATTAACTGGACCACTTCCAGAAAGTGGGGAAGATGTAAGTGTTGAATGGAATGCCGGTTATTTCTATGGCATTCATAAGCAAAAGCAAGAGGGGTTAAATTATGTTGGTATTAATATTCCAATTGGCCGTATCAATCCTGATGATGTTATTGAATTAGCACGCGTATCTAAGAAATACGGAAATGGTGAAATTCGCCATTGTAATTCTCAAAATGTGATTATCCCTAATATTCCTGATGAAAGTATTGACGAATTGATTAAAGAACCTATTTTCGAAAAGTTTCCAATTAATCCAAGTAAATTCATCGGCTACGCAGTTTCCTGTACAGGTAATGAATTATGTAATTTGGCTTTAGTAGAAACGAAAGCATTAATGAAAAAAATTGCACATTATTTAGATGAAAAAATTACATTAGATGTTCCAGTCCGCATTCATATGGTTGGCTGTCCAAACTCTTGTGGACAACGTCAAATTGCCGAACTTGGTCTGCATGGAATCAAGATGAGAAATAAAGATAAACAACTGGTAGATGCTTTTGAAATTTATGTTGGCGGAACACTAAATAATGGCGGTAAATTCAATGAAAAACTAAAAGGTAAGGTTGAAGCAGATCAACTACCGGAAATAGTAAAAGAGATATTACTATATTTTAAAGAAACTAAAGAAATTGGAGAAACATTCTTTGATTACGTTGAAAGAGTAGGTACTAAAGTGCTTAATGAAAAATTAGCTGCATTATTAAACATAAAAGCTGAAGTCTAAAGTCTATGAAAGGTGTTAAGGAAATGAATTTATATCGGTTTGAAGTAACGATCAATGATCAACTGCATCATGCGGTTGTGGCTGCTGAAAATGACGAAACCGCCTTTCGCCAAGTCGATGCTGAACTTGAAAAACAGTTTCTTAAATTGCCTGATGTTCAGAATGTTTCATTATACGAAAAGAAAAAAATTCATAAAGGCTCTGGTTTTGTTTTATCTAAATTCGAAACCATCCTCTGATAAAAGAGGTGAATGATGGTGGGAAAGGTATATCTAGTAGGTGCAGGGCCGGGAGATCCTGATTTAATTACAGTTAAAGGTTTAAAGTGTATTAAAGAAGCTGATGTTATTTTATATGATAGATTGGTAAACAAAGAGTTATTAGAGTATGCTAAAGCAAATGTTGAGTTACAATTTTGTGGTAAATCACCGGAGGCACATTTTTTACAGCAAGAAACGATTAACCACTACCTTGTAAAACATGCAAAACAAGGAAAAATTGTTACAAGGCTAAAAGGAGGAGACCCATTTGTATTCGGACGAGGAGGGGAGGAAGCAGAGTTCCTGGGTATGAATAACATCCCATTTGAAATTGTACCAGGAATTACATCAGGAATAGCCGCACCGGCATATGCCGGCATTCCCGTTACTCACCGCGAGTTTGGTTCATCTTTTGCCTTTGTTACAGGTCATCGTAAAAATAATGAAGAAGACAATATCAAATGGGAGTCGCTTGCCAAAGGAGTCGACACACTTGCCATTTATATGGGTGTCGGGAGCCTTCCCTATATTCAAGAAAGACTCCTGTATTATGGTAAAAACCCAGAAACACCAGTAGCAATAATTCATTTAGGAACATTGAATGAACAACATACAGTGGTTGGGACGTTGCGAACGATTGTTAATGTAATAAAGAACGAAAAAATAACGAATCCAAGCATGATCATTGTTGGTGAAGTTGTTAATATGCGCCATAAGATTAATTGGTTTGAGAAACTTCAAGTAGAAAAGAAAACTCAGACATATGGAGCATTTTAAAAATTATATTGATAATTCCTATATCTATAGGAAGGAGTAACTAGATTGAAAGCAATTTTATATATAGGTCATGGCACTCGGTCAAAAAAAGATATGGAAGAAGTCAAAGCATTTATACAGAAGGTAATGGAATACAATGATATTTCTATACAGGAATTCTGTTTCCTTAAGCTGACTGAACCGCTGATAGAGGAGGGTTTCCAGCGATGTTTAGAAAGGGGAGCAACTGAAATTACGATTGTTCCATTATTCCTGCTGGCTGCCGGCCACATTAAGGATGACATACCTCAAGAGCTTACCTCCATACGAAAAAGGTATCCAAACATCGAAGTGAAGGTACGAGACCCTTTTGGTGTGCAGGATAAAATTCTTGATTCAATTGCAGATCTTGTGAGGAACACTGTCTCTGATTTGACTCCACGAGATTCGATTTTACTCGTAGGGGTAGGGGGAAGCGACCCAAGCATTCCTTCAGTTTTCGAAGAGATTGTCAAAGGGCTACGCAACCGTTTGGAGACCAATCACGTTTCAGTTTGCTATTTAGCAGCAGCAAAACCTGGACTACAGGAAGGAATAGAAATTATTTCGGAAAATTCATCTAATCGGGTAATTGTCGTACCGTATTTGTTATTTTCAGGCCAGCTATTTAATATAGTGAAACAAAAGGTACGCGAAAAGCAAAAACAAGGTCAACAATTTTTCTGTACAAATCCCTTAAGCGAGCACCCTGTTTTAAGAGAAACTGTTATTGAGAGTACAAGAGGAAATGAGATAGATCGTGCAACTGCAGGTTGAGAAATTGAAGCAGCTACAACAACTCTCTAAGAAAAAAATATGATATAATGATATAGTATCTAATGGGAGAGGTGACAAATTGGAAAAGAATAATAAAGTTTTATTAGTCGATGGAATGGCCTTATTATTTCGTGCTTTCTATTCAACTGCGATGAGCGGTTATTTTATGATAAATAGTAAAGGGGTTCCAACAAATGGCGTCCATGGCTTTGTTCGCCATCTATTAACGGCTGTGAAGCATCTTGAACCTAGTCATGTTGTCTGCTGCTGGGATATGGGAAGTAAAACATTTAGAACGGAATTATACCCAGATTATAAAGGAAATCGCGGAGAACCACCAATTGAGCTCATCCCGCAATTTGATTTAGTTAAAGAAGTTGTTGCTTCCTTTGATATACCAAACATAGGATTAACGGGTTTTGAGGCTGACGATTGTATAGGGACGCTTGCGAATCAATATAAACAAGAGCAAGAGGTCATCATTTTAACTGGTGATCAAGATATTTTACAGCTTGCTGACCCAGCTATAAAAGTTGTGATTCTTAAAAATGGCTACGGCAATTATGAAATCTATCATCCTGAAATGTTAATGGAACGAAAAGGGATTAGACCGGAGCAAATGGTCGATTTAAAAGCATTGATGGGAGATAGCAGCGATAATTATCCGGGAGTAAAAGGTATCGGTGAAAAAACGGCTGTGAAGCTTTTAAGTCAATTTGAATCAATTGAAGGAATCCTAGAAAATCTAGATTCATTAACAAAAGGACATCGCTCTAAAATTGAACAAGATTTAGAAATGCTGCACCTTTCTCGCAAATTGGCAAGAATTCATTGTGAAGTGCCTGTTAATTGTTCTCTAGAAGAGGCATTATTAACCATTGACCGCAGTAAGGTTTTAAGTAAATTTAGAGAATTAGAGTTTAAAGGTCTAGAGAAATTGATAGGATAACTTATCAAAAGGGCTGACATTAAATGATGTCAGCCCTTTGTATTTTTAATTTTGTACATCTTCTGAAGTTGGCTCCGGATCGATGGACTTGATTAATATTTCTACACGACGATTGGCGAGACGTCCTTCAGGAGTATCGTTTGATGCTACAGGTTTAAACTCACCAAACCCTTTTGCACTAAAATTTTTCGCATCTAAATTTTGATTTTCTAATATGATTTTCATAAAGTTAACGGCCCGCATAACGCTTAAGTGCCAATTCGAGTCAAATTGTGCATTATGGATAGGTACGTTATCAGTATGACCACTTATCACAACTTCCCTAGGGTGATCCATCACAAGTAATTGCGAAATTTCTTTAGCAATCTCATAATCCTGCGTGCGGACTTGCGCTGTTCCGGAATCAAATAGAATATCATTTCTTAATGTTAGCATTAAACCTTCAGGAGTAAGGGATGTCATCAATTGTACATTAAGATTATTAGCATCAATGTATGAATCCATTTTATCTTTTATTTCCAACATCTCTTGTTTTTCTTGCTCGGCTTTTTCATTTTGCTCGTTCCTAATCCGATCGGTTGTTACTCCTTCATTAGTATTCTGTTGGAATGGACTTGGGTATTGCATTACCCCGGTTCCTCCTTGGAAGGTGCTGTTAAACGAACGGGCCATTTGTGAAAATTTCACGCTATCAATAGAACTCATCGCGAAAAGAACAATAAAAAGTGCGCATAATAAAGTTAGTAAGTCAGAATAGGGAAGTAGCCAAGATTCATCGATATGATCTTCATCGTGTTTCTTCTTTTTTTTACGCATCTTGTTTTTCTCCTTGTTCTAGAAACTGAATTCTTTGACTAATAGGTAAATAGGATGCTAGTTTTTGCTGAATAATACCGGGTGCTTGTCCTTCTTGAACAGAAAGAACTCCTTCAACAATTAATTGCTTGATTTTCACTTCCTGTTTTGATTTCCTTTTCAGTTTGTTGGCAAAAGGATGCCAGAGAACATACCCGGTAAAGATCCCCAATAATGTTGCAACGAAGGCAGCAGCAATGGCATGTCCCAGGGCCTCAATATCATTCATATTGCCAAGTGCAGCTATTAATCCTACAACGGCACCCAATACTCCGAGTGTCGGAGCATACATTCCAGCTTGAGAAAAAATTCCTGCGTTCGCTTGGTGTCTTTCTTCCATTGCTTCGATTTCTTCCATCATTACATCACGTATGAATTCGGGACTTTGTCCATCAATAGCTAGATTTAAACCATTTTTTAAAAAAAGATCATCAATTTCATTTACTTTAGCTTCTAATGACAACAAACCTTCTTTACGGGCCAATGTTGCAAATTCAACAAACATCTTAATATATTCTTCCTGTGATTGTAGCTTTTGTTCAGTGAAAACTACTTTAAACAATTTTGGTACATTTTTTATTTCTTTTGTTGGGAAAGCAATTGATACTGCAGCAGCAGTTCCAACAATAATAATTAAAATCGCAGCAGGATTGACCAGCACACTTGGACTTACGCCCTTTAAGTACATCCCTACTCCAACTCCTATTATAGCTAAAATAATACCAATTATTGAAGTTTTATCCATTATTGTTCCTCCTAATACCAAGTGTAGCGTGACATAAATTATGAAGTGTACTATTATATGAGTTAATTATAGTTGATCAATAAATCAACTATTCATCTAAATATGATATCAATTTATTGAAAGGAAAGGAAGATGTTTTATGCCTTATGTAAATATTAAAATAACAAATGAGGGAGTAACCTCAGAACAAAAAAAGCAACTAATTGAAGGGGCTACTAATCTATTAAAAGAGGTGTTAGGAAAAAATCCACAAACAACAGTTGTCGTTATTGATGAGGTAGAAACAGATAATTGGGGAATTGGTGGAGAACAAGTGACGGATCGTAGAAAAAGAGGACAGTAATAAATGAATTTTTTATGAACATAAGAAAACCGCTAAAAGACGCACCATTTAACTTTTAGCGGTTTTTCTTTGTCCAGCTTCAGCCCCCAGCGACTCGTAAACTTCGCTCATCTCCCTACGATAAGTCAACATCGATTCACTTCGTTCACCGTGTTTCCTTTATCTCGGTTGATGCGCTCCAGTTTATACGTCGCTGAACGGATGCTTCCGCTTTTCTAATTAATGCAATGCTTTAATCTTTATTGCACAGGCTTTGAATTCTGCTGTACCTGAAATAGGGTCAAACTCATTGATTGTTAGGATGTTTGTCGGAACATCGCTCCAATGGAAGCTCATGAACACTAAGCCAGGTACGACTTGTTCGGTAATTTTTGCTTTTACCTTTAAGGAGCCGCGGCGGGATGAAACTTCGACAACTTCTCCATCAACAATGCCCAGTTTTGCGGCATCCTCTGGATGGATATCCACTGTTTCTTCTTTTTGCTTAATTTTGACATTATTAGGATAGTATCGGGTTTGTGTATGCGTATTATATGATTCATAACGGCGTCCAGTTGTTAATGTAAACGGATAATCTTCATCAGGGCTTTCAATAGGTGCTGTATAACTTACAGGAACAAAGGGCGCTTTTTTCCCCTCGATGATAGTTTCATCATGTAAATGTTCGTGAAGGATGAATGTACCAGGATGATCCTCTGTCGGACATGGATAGTGCAAGGAATATTCTTGATCAAGACGAGTGTAGGACATGCCGCCATATTTCTCATGGGCTAAAATCCGTAATTCATCCCAAATTTGTTCGCTTGATTCATAGCTCATTTCATATCCCATTAAGGTTGATAATTCACAAAGTATCTGCCAATCTTCCTTAACATTTGGATGTGATTCTACAGCTGTTCGAACTCTTTGGACGCGGCGATCTGTATTTGTATAAGTGCCGTCAACTTCACCCCATGAACGAGCAGGGAGTACAACATCTGCTAACTGGGCTGTTTCAGTAAGGAAAATATCCTGAACTATTAATAAATCTAATTTCTTTAACAGCTTTTCCGTGTGTGACATATGAACATCAGCCATTAATGGGTTTTCACCGATCACATATAATGCCTTTACATCGCCATTTTCCATTCTTTCAAATGTACGTGTCTGTGTATCACCTGATTGGGCATCAATTGTAACATTCCAAGCTTCCTCATAACGTTTGCGGTATTCATTATTCGTAATCGGAAATGGGCCAGGAAGCTGAATTGGCAAGCAGCCCATGTCGCCTGCCCCTTGGACATTATTTTGTCCGCGAAGTGGCATAATGCCATTTCCTTTTTTACCGATGTGACCGGTTAAAAGGGCTAGGTTGGCAATATCAAATACGTTGTTGACACCACAATGATGCTCCGTAATTCCTAATGTATAGGCGATCATTGCATTCTTAGCAGTCGCATAAATTCTTGCTGTTTCCTCAATTTCCCGAGGAGCAAGACCTGTAATCGTTGCTGCATATTCAGGAGTGTATAATTCAACATGTTTTTGTAATTTATCAAGCTCGAGTGTGACTCTTTTGATATACGTCTCATCATATAGCTTTTCTTTTAAAATGACATGAATCATAGCATTCATTAAAGCGATATCGGACCCAACATTGATTTGCAGATGTCGGTCCGCCACTTTTACCATGTCAATTTTTCGAGGGTCGATCACAATAATTTTCAAGCCGTTTTTAGCTGCTTTTTTCATTCGATTTGAAATAATTGGATGGGCTTCGGTAGTGTTAGAGCCCATTAGTAGCAATACTTCTGCATCATCAAAATCTTCCAGGGTACTCGTCGGAGAACCGTCACCAAATACAGTTGCCAGACCGGCAACGCTCGGTGCGTGTCAAGTACGGTTGCAGCCATCAATATTATTGCTGCCAATCACTGCTCTCATAAATTTTTGTGTCACATAATTTGATTCATTTGTTGTACGTGCACAAGCAAACATAGATAATGCTGTTGGACCAAATTGATTTTTAATACTTGTTAGTTTACCAGCGATAAATTGGAGTGCTTCCTCCCATGTTGTCTCTACTAGTTTACCAGCCTTACGAAGGAGAGGAGTAGTTAGTCTATCTTCTGCATGTACATATTTATAGGCAAAAGCTCCCTTCACGCATGTTTGCCCTTTATTTACTGGGGCATCTTTGTCACCGCGGACTTTCATGATTTGATTATCCTTAACTTCAAGAACTAATCCACATCCAGTTCCGCAGTAACCGCAAATTGTACGGATTTCC
>JAEWMK010000358.1 GCA_023457235.1 Bacillota bacterium | reverse complement strand
GCGGAGTATCCTTGGATGATGTTGAACTTGTAGATTTGACATCTTATGGGGCACAGGCAGATGCACTTAAGGCAGGTCAAGTAGATGTTGTTAGTATGAATCCGCAAGCTTCTAGCTTATTTGAGATAGACACTTCGATCGGAATTCGTTGGATGCCGATGCCAGAGGATGATAAAAATGGATGGACAAGTGCTCAAGAATTAGTATCATGGATCCAGCCTGATTTGGTGGATACTGGAGCAGGACTTACCAACTCTGAACCGGTTTGGATGATTCGCTATGTTTACCCTGTAGTTGCTTATGCATCTCAAGATAAAGACACTATTAAAGCTTTGGTACAAGGATTAATAGATACTTATGGTAAATACAAAGATGTATTACCACCTCTTGCTGCTTTCTCTAAGGATGAAGTTTTAGTTCAGCCAGTTGGAATTCCATTCCACGAGGGAACAGTTGAGATTCTAAAGGAATTAGATTTATGGACACCAGAAGCAGATGAAGAAAATAATCGCTTAATAGAACGAGGTAAACAACTAAAGAGTCTATGGGATGGGGCACTGGACCAATCTAAAAAAGATGGAATTAGTGATTCAGAGTTTACTGAATATTGGTTAAACAAAAGAAACGAGAGTCTTAAATAATAGAAGAATCAAAGATTATTAAAAAATGCTCGGTTTGAAAAAAACAAACCGAGCATATCTAAATCTAAACATGATGGAGGAGGAAGAATGAAAGATGAACGTTTAAATCCCTTTTGGAAGATTGTTGTCGTTACTTCGACAATCATCGGGATTTTATTATCAGTAAATATGCTTTTTTATTTAAAGTTGTTTGGACTTAATCCTATTCAAAACTCTTTTCTAATTTATTTGCTTGCAAGTTTTGTGCCTATATCCTTTCTAATTTTCCCAGCAAGAAAAACAAACAAATCAATAACATGGTACGATATCGTCTTTTTTATCGTTTCCTTAGTAATGGCTATTTATATTGGTTTAAATGGAGAGCGCATTATTATGGAAGGCTGGGATTGGATTGCACCTGCTGTCCCTACTTCCTTTAGTATTATTCTTTGGGGATTATTATTGGAAGCTCTTCGTAGAGTAGGAGGGCTAGTTCTAACAATTATCGTGTTGGTAATATCACTTTATCCTTTGATAGCTTCAGATGTTCCACTGCGATTGTTACAGGGTCAGTCATATGACTTCCTAACTTTAGCTAGAAACCATATTATGAGTTCTAATAGTGTATTTGGTATAGCTTATACAACAATTGGAAATACCTTATTAGGATTTTTAGTCTTTGGTGTAGTTATAACCCATACGGGTGGCGGTAAGTTCTTTTTTGATTTAGCACAATCGATATTCGGAAGAACTAGAGGGGGTTCTGCAAAGGTTGCTGTAGTAGGAAGTGCATTCTTCGGTATGCTTAGTGGAAGTGCAGTATCTAATGCAGTAACAATTGGATCAATGACAATCCCTGCTATGAAAAAGGCAGGTTATAAACCATATTATGCGGCTGCGATCGAAGCAACTGCCTCAACTGGAGGAACCATTACCCCTCCGATTATGGGTTCAGCAGCGTTCATTATGGCTTCATTTTTAGCAACTCCATATTACGAAATTGCTTTAGCTGCAGCAATACCAGCGTTTTTATATTATTTAGGAACTTTTATTCAAATAGATGGATATGCTGCGAAAAACAATTTGCAGGGTTTGCCAAAATCTGAGATTCCTTCCTTCTGGAAAACTTTAAAAAATGGCTGGTACTATATTTTTTCAATCATAATTATGGTCGTCTTTTTGGGAGTTCTAAACTCGGAAGGGCAAGCACCGTATATAGCTAGTTTGGCATTGTTATTAGTAACTTTATTTAAAAAAGAAACTAGATTAAATAGAAAGCAATTATTAGAAATGGTTGTTCAAATGGGGGTCGTACTATCCGAAATTATTGTTATCATTGCGGGTGTTGGCTTTATTGTCGGAGCATTATCAGCGACAGGAGTATCTTTCTCACTTTCAAGAGAATTAGTTGCTGCTGCAGGAGATAGTATGATTCTAATTCTAATAGGGGGAGCCATTACATCTTTTATATTAGGCATGGGGATGACAGTATCTGCCGTCTACGTATTTTTGGCTGTGATTATGGCTCCAGCATTGATCACTGTAGGAGTTGATCCCATTGCCGCTCACCTATATGTTGTATATTGGGCTACTGTTTCTTATATTACACCACCTGTTGCATTGGCTGCTTTTGCAACTGCAAGTATTGCCGGAGCAAACCCGATGAAAACTGGTTTCCAGGCGGTTCAATTAGGGGTTACAAAATATATTGTACCATTTTTCATGGTATATAATCCTGCGGTTTTAATTGGGCGGGGAGAACCGCTAGAATCGTTCATCAGTATTGTTGTTTCTATTATTGGTATTGGTGTAATTGCTATGGCACTAGAAGGGTACCTTTATTTTGCAGGTTTACTAAATGTTCTGGGCAGAATATTGCTATTAGTTGCAGGTATTAGTTTATTTTTTATGAACCTGTATATGTTTATTTTAGGTGCTGGTTTAATAACTCTAGTCTACTTATTTAAGAATAAACTAACAGTAAGTGTATATAAGAATGGAGATAGTCAAGTAGTAGGTGTGAGCCAATAATCTGATTATATTATCTATAGAAAGGGGATGGATGCATACCTATGAACGATTCCTGTGTTACGGAAATACTTGCAAATCATGTTTCAAATGCCATGGAAATCCAATTGGATGATTTATTAATTAATCAGGTGAAAAAAGTTTATTTAGATTATTTATGTAGTGCTATTACCGGTTCAGACACGGATGTTGGTAAATTAGTTTATAAATCATTACTTGAAGTAGAAGGGGAAGGAAACTGTAATATTATCGCTCAAGATAAGGGTCTTTCAAAAACTAATGCCGCATTTGTAAATGGTACCTTTTCCCACTGTTTAGATTTAGATGATGGCCATACAAAGGGATCAATTCATCCCGGTACGGTTGTTCTACCAGCGCTGCTTGCAGCAGCTCAACAAGTAAGACCTGGTTTCGAGGAACTTGCTAAGGCAACAATAATAGGATATGAAGTGTGCTTGAGAATTTCTTCAGCTATCCATCCTTCATCCAGAAAAAGGGGGTTTCATAACACCTCTGTTGCCGGGATTTTTGGAGCCGTTGCTGCAATATGCGCACTAAAAAGGTTCAGCAAAGAGGAAGTCCAAAATGCTTTTGGGATAGCTGCAAGCTTTGCAGGAGGTTTGTTCGCATTTCTCGGAACAGGATCCGAAGTAAAGCGCATCCATCCCGGTCAGGCAGCACGTGATGCAGTTTTGGCTGTTGAATTAACTGAAAAAGGCTTATCTGGACCGAAATTTGTTTTAGAATCTGAAAACGGTTTTTTTCAAGCGTTCGCCGGCGGAAATATAAATGAGGATATGTTGTTTCGTGAACTAGGTGAAAGATTTGAGATAATGAATATTTACTTTAAACCTTATCCTTGTTGTAGGCATCTCCATTCGTCAATTGACGCTGTATATAAAATAAGAGAAACTAATCAATTTGAATTACAAGAAATAGCTTCAATTAGAGTAGGGGTAAATAGTATAGCTTATAAACACCGCCATTATGAATGTCAGACATTTTTAGATGCTCAAATGAGTTTACCATACGCAGTTTCATCAGCTTTCGTCCATCCTATTTTGGAAATCAGCCACTTTTATCCGGACCGGTGTTCTGATTCAGTGAAAAGTCTGATCCCACTTGTTGAGGTATATGTAGATGAGAGAGCAGAAAAAGTGTATCCATTGGAAAGACCAGCAATTGTGGAGATAACGTTGAAAAGTGGTGAAAAAATAGATGAATATATCCATAATCCAAAAGGTGAACCATCAATTCCACTTTCCAGCGAAATTCTTGAACATAAGTTTAAAAGCAATTGTAGTCCGATTATCGGTGAAGACAAAGCATTGAGGATTTTGGATAGTGTAAACAAAATGGAAAATCTAAATTTCTTATATGAAATCTAAGAAATTAGTAAATCAATCACAAGATAGTTAAAGAAATTCGAATAAGGATGAATAACTGTTTTTGATTCTTTAAGTCTATAGGAGTGATTATTAATGAGTGTACAACAATATACTTTCCCGATTACAAAATTAGTTGTAGGGGAAGAAGCTTATTTACAATTGCCACAAATACTAGAAGAACTTGAGTGCAAGAAAATATTAATAGTAACTGACAAGGTTTTATTCGATATAGGAGTGACTTCGACTGTTACTTCAACTTTAAGTCAATTCGATATTGAGGTTTATGCTGAAATACAGGGAGATCCCACCGTCTCCGCAGTGGAAAATGGTTTGAAAATAATGAAGGAAATGGGAGCCCAATGTATTGTAGCAATTGGTGGGGGGAGTTCCATTGATGCGGCTAAAGCGATTTCAATTCTAGCAAAAAATGATATTCCAATTCTGCAAACAGAAGGTATCGATAAGTTTACCGAAGAGCCCGTTCCAATTGTGGCAATCCCAACAACTGCTGGTACTGGGAGTGAGGTTTCTCCAGCTGCAGTCATTACGAATGAGGAGGAAAATCGGAAATTCACGATAAGAAGTTGGCGAATTGCTCCTAAAGTGGCGATACTTGACCCTATTATGTTGGAAACTTTACCAGAAAAAATCGCTGCAGCCACTAGTATGGATGCCTTTTGTCACAACATTGAATATTTCTTAGCGAAATCAGCAAGTTCGTTATCTGAGGGGGTAAATTTACAAGCAATTCGCATGATTAATCAGAATATACGGGATTTTGTGGCAGACAGAACAAATAAAATAGCAGCAAAAGAGATGTTAATAGCTAGTATGATCGGGGAGATCTCTTTTGCGCTACTTCGTCTTAGCATTAATCATGCAATTGCGCATCCATTGGGAGCTCATTTTAAGATACACCATGGATTGGCTTGCGCGATCATGCTTCCTTATAGCCTAAGGTATAATTTCGAATATTGTATCGATAAACTACCATTGGTTGCTCAAGCCATGGACATTGATATAAGTGGTCTTGATAAACGCCAAGCATCTGAACGAGCAATTGAAGAAATTGAAAAATTAATCGATGATCTGAATATTCCAAAAGGATTGAAGGAATTTGGAATTAAAGAAACAGATATCCCAATCCTAGCCAAAGATGCAATGAAAAGTACTCAACTTGTTGTAAATCCACGACCTGTTAGTCAGGAGGATATTGAAAATATATTGCTAGAGGCAATTTCAAAATAATAAAAGGAGAATGGAAGTATGGAAAGTGTTTTATGGGAAAGAAATGGGGAAATAGCAACCATTTATTTAAATGAGCCCAATACATTAAATGCATTAAGCGCAAAATTGAAGGAAGAATTATTGGGCGTCCTAAAGGAAATAGAAAATGATAACTCAATTTCTGTGGTCATTCTCACTGGAAAAGGTAGAGCATTTTGTACTGGTGGAGATTTAAAAGGAATGGCAAAACTTGAACAATATGATCCTATCACAGTTAAGAGAGGCATGGAGCTCTCTACATCTATCATCGAAAAAATTTGGAAATGGCCCAAAATTACAATTGCTGCCATTCATGGGTATACTGCCGGCGCTGGTTTTAGCTTAGCATTAGCATCAGACTTAATTATTGCGGAAGAAGATACGAAGCTGATCCTCTCGTTTAAAAATGTAGGATTAATACCAGATTTAGGGATTCATTACCATTTACCACGTATTGTTGGTGAGTGGAAGGCAAAGGAATGGATATGGAAAGGTATAAAAATGACTGTTGAGGAGGCCGTATCCCATGGGTTCAGTATTGAGATTGTTCCTAAAGGAAGTTTAGAAGAAAAATCGATGGAACTAGCTAATGAACTATTAACAGGACCATTACAAGCCTATATGTATTCTAAACTATTAATCAATCAATCTACTAACATGAAATTGGAGGATATACTAGCAAAAGAAAATGACATTCATACAATTTTAAGGGCTACTAATGACTTTAAAGAGGGAGTCACTGCATTTCTAGAAAAACGTAATCCGAAATTTTCTGGGAATTAATTCGTTTGCTGTACTAGGGAGGAAATTCATATATATTAGAAACTTAATGAGGGGGTTAAATCATGCTTTATGAAAATATTTTAGCTTATAAAGACGGAAGCATTGGACTTATAAAAATTAATAGGCCAGAGGCTAGGAATGCCATAGACTCTAAAACTTTGGAAGAAATTGACCATGCACTTGGACAATGGGAAATACATGAAGGTGTAAAAATAATCGTTATTACCGGTGAAGGAGAGAAGGCCTTTGCATCTGGTGCTGATATTAAACAATTAAAACTAAAAAAAGCGAAAGATGCTTTGCTTCCAGGGTTATCAGGCTTATGTCTAAAAATTGAGAGTAGCAGTAAAGTAACAATCGCAGCCATTAATGGGTATGCACTTGGCGGGGGTTGTGAGATCGCCCTTGCCTGCGACATACGCATTGCTTCAGAAAATGCCCAAATTGGTCTGCCTGAGTTAAATTTATCAATTTTACCAGGAGGTGGGGGCACTCAACGTCTATCTAGGATTATTGGTAAAGGTAGAGCTATTGAAATGATTTTAACTGGTAATATCATTACAGCATCCAAAGCAGAGAGTATAGGACTAGTTTCTACTGTCGTGCCAATGGAGGAATTATGGGAAACGGTTCTTGAAATGGCAAAAAAGATTATAAATAAAGGACCTTTAGCTATTCAGCTAGTGAAAAATGTGATTAATCATGGATTTGATACGGATATGAAACCA
>JAEWMK010000357.1 GCA_023457235.1 Bacillota bacterium | reverse complement strand
GGTCATTTTTCCGTAAAGCCCCATATTCCTTTTTGAGGTATTCTGCAGCTTATAGTAAAAAAGCGACTGCACTTCTTATGCAACCGCCCTGTTTGTCGAATAAACTGAATCTTTAAAAACGGCAAGTATAGAGGTCCCCCTTTATACTTGCCATTAGCTATTTGACTGCAGTGTTAATTCATCTATATTTATAACTGCTTTCAATTGTTGTAACAAATCCAATCCAATTATGCCATCCAAATCAAAACCATAATTCATTGCACCAATTTCTAAAGAGAAATCTTCAGTTTTCATATCTCCAATCCTTACTAAATCGACCTTTTTTGAGTACACAAACTCTGATCCTCCAACACCACTTATGCGGTATATCATATCATTTTCTTCTGCTACAATTCCTATTGACTCTGCTAAATCTGTTGATACAACTGTACTTCCTGAACCAGTATCAACTAAGACACGTTGTAAATGAAGCAATTGTCCGTTAAATGTTAGTTCCATGTCCGCAAGTAACAAGCCATCTTGAATAATTAGTTTTTTCACTATCGCCTAACACCTACCCATTTTTTCTCAATGATATTAGGCTCCTTACGGCTAGTATGAAGAACATATAATTCCCGTGTAGGATCTTCTCGATGAATTTCTTGATATGCTTTCATGGCATCTGGAGAATTAGAAAACTTTTTCAAAAGAGCAATCTCATCTAAAATACGCTCACTTTTCTCGTTTGTATGCGCTCGAACAGCTTCTATCAAAACCCAATATTCTGGGAAAGCCTGGCACACATCTTCCCACTTCATTTGAGTCACCTCCGGAAATTTTTTACTTATATTGTATCATGATTAAGAAAATTTTAATAACTATCGAAAACAGCAGTAAATGCTCATTAAAGATAAGCACCCCGTTACTTTAAGTACACTTTCTTAATCCTTACAGATGCACGGAATGTTTGTATTTCAATCAATTAAAAGGCATACGGTACTATATTCCAAATAAGATATACAGCAATTATTATGTGGAACACAACCCCAATACCTAGCATCAGATGGATGTTAAAGCCTTTAACAATCTGACTGAAGAGGTAATATACTCCAAAAAGAACAAAGGCATAGCCGACAGGCAGTCCCACACTAAACAGTAATTTCCCCCTATCTGAAATATCTCCTGGTGGTGCGTCGGCTGCATAGAACAAAATGCCACTTATCATGTAAGATAAAAAAATTCCAACAAAATAAGTGACCGTGGCAACGACTAAAAAATATACACCGTACGCAATCATTTTTTTCATAAGACTCCCCCTATGGACACTCTACCCTCAATTCACATTACCATAAGCCTCCGACAGTTTGTATAACAAACTTGCCTCGTTACTTCAATAGGGAAAAGCCATTCTCCTTCTTGTAGGATAGCCCCTGTTAATACAATATCCAAAAGCCAACCGTAAACAAAATAACAGTAAAAATAATACCGAACAATATTTGTAATAGCATTTGCTTGAATTTCTTATCATCGTTTTGAGCTACTTGACTATCCTTAAAAAAAGACAATAGTCCTGATGTGAATATAGCATCCCATAGTTTCCAAGTTTCTTTATCTTTATCATTGTTATCTCCCAATTTTATCCCTCCATGATACTATGAGGTCTTAGTCTTCATTATTTTGTTGCTGACATTTAATAAATATAAACAAAGTATAATCACACTAATATGTATAGCTGAAAATCCCCAATGTGCAACAAAATCGGTTGAAACATCAACATCAGCGATACCATTTCCTTGAAATAAAAACCAAAAATAAATTGGTGAAAATTGAAATAATACGATAATTGCTATCACTAAAAAATATATAAATTTATATACCTTTGATTCAAGCATAACATTATTGAAACAGCATACCATTCCACCTAATATAGACATCGATAATCCCCAAATACCAACTTCCTTTTCGCTTGTATTACCAAAAAATCCAGAGATATAAATGATGCCCACCGCTATAAACACAAGTCCAATGATAAAAATTTTTCTCGTCACTTCCTATACCACCTTAGTTACTTATTGTTTATTGACTTTTTCATTTGAAGACCTTAGTTTATTCCACTTTTGTTTAATGCCATTTTACCATAAAAACCCAACTTTTCATTACACAAAACTGCTTCGATAGTTCATAAGAAAGGGCACTACTCCTTCTTGAAGTAATGCCCCCCGTTGTTGCGTTAAAGCACGCCGTTAGCCATCCATGAAGCCATGCTTCATCACTGAAAGTGTAAGAAAAAAAACGTTCTTACACGGTAGTTAAACAATTTAAAAGCAAAAAAAGACATTTACCTATTTTGATAAAGGCTACGCTTTGTAATTTTTCTTAACTTCGGCAATATCTTGTCCGCCAATACCAAAGTTTTTGTCATCATGTTCATTGATAACTACCATAAAAAATTCTTTCGGTATATTTGTAATTTCTGATGTTGTTTGGGTTAATTTCAAAATAAGCTCTTTTTTCTGAGCGTCAGTAAGTTTACCTGAATCAAGTTTTATTATCGGCATGTTCCTCAATCCCCACTATAATTTAATTATAGTGATACATTTCAAATATCATAGTCTAAATCCCTTTTCAAATTCCAATAATTAACGAATTAGACACAAATCTTTCTTTAAGTAAACTACCCAATAGTTGAAGAAGCAATAGCCTTGTTCAGCTATCGCCACCCGTTATTTAATAAGCAGAGCCTATATCTAAACAGTAATTTCACCTGTAATCCAACCTCTAATAAATACTTGCAATGATGGGGCAACCCACATTCGGCTGTCATCTTCGTGATTCCATACATAAATATCTTCTGTTTGAATACTACCATTTAATATTTTAAAGCCAAATAGATCACCACAACCGTTATCTGAAAAAAATAACAAGTGGTCAAATGGCATATAAATATCTTTATAGTCACCAAAAGTTCTAAAAAATAAATTATCCTTTACTATTTGTGAAGTTGACCATATTAAAGGACAGTCGAAACTATCAAACACTCCATTTGTTTCACTATATAATTCAAACAACTTTTTAGGCAATTCCACATTTAATTCCTTTTTAATTTGAATTATTTCAGCATCAGTTGCTGCTGGTTTGAAAGAATATTCTTTTGATACCGAACTTATATAGTCCTTCCACATCAATGTAACACCACCCTTAAAAACGTCTATGAGATAATAATTCCCCACTATCAAAAGACAGCCATATTGACGATCTCATTTTTGTGTTAAAGCCCCCCGTTTGTTTAATATCATCACTTTATATGTAACTGGATAACATCTTTTTTATCTTTGAATTTTATAGTGATTTTATATTCATCTTCTTCAAATGTCTCAAAATTAACTGTACCAACTAAAAAAGAAATAACGTTACCTTCAATTTTTGTTTTCATATTTCCTAAATTTCCAGTAAGCAAACCATCTCTACTTTCAAATTCAATGTCAATACTATATATATCTTCCTGGGATAGTTCTAAATCTTTCAATTCGATTTCAACCCAATTTATCTTTTTTTCATCATACAATTCTGGATTGTATATGTAACTAATATTCCAATAATCTCCTTCTCCATAAAAAATTACTTCATCAGCTACAACAGTTTGTGTAATTGATGAACAAGCCGTTAAAATTATTATAAGAAAAATACCGAACAACATTCTAAACTTCATTTTTACCCCCTTTTTAACAATAAGACCCCTATATAATAATACTATTTTTCCTAAGTTAACCTGCCCTTTTAGTACAATTCAACAAAAAGGGCGTTTACCCTTTCTTGGATCAATGCCACCCATTAGTTGAATTAGACTCCCCCGTCTTAGGTTTATTATTTTTCATAAGAAGATAAATCTTCAACGAATACCTCAAGTTCAAAGTTTTCCATAGCGTTTGAATCTAAAAGGTTTCTAAAGTATTCTTCTGCTTTTTCTTTGTACTGCTGTTTTTCAATTTTAACTGTCATGACCTTTTCTTCTGGACTTACCCCCATAGCATGTACAGTAAATTTATTTTGAGCATAATCAAAAGTGTGATAGTCTTCAGAAAATATTTTCTCAACACCATTTGCAGTTTCGTTCTCTTTATATGAACTTTGTACAATAATAAGGATTAATCCAGTTGTTACAATGCACAATCCCAAAATGATTTTCTTCATAAAAACACTCCCGAATTTATTATTTTTTTATCTATATATTTTATTACTCCGCTAAAAAATTCAATATATTATAACCTTTCGATAAGCCCCAAATAAAATCCTTCTTCAATAAACCTGCACCGTTAATATAAGTGTACAACTTCACATTCTTAATAAAATATCAACAAGTGCTTTGCTTTAAGAGAAAATAAACGTCGAAGAATTTCAAATTAAAAGTATAAAAGTTTTAAAGATTGGACATTCTATAACTAGAATTATAATTATTTGGAGGTTATCGAAATGAATAGTACCAATTTATTGCCTGAAGAACTACCAGAAACACTAGAGGAATTTTTGTTATTCTTAAAAGAATTCTTACTTTTATAGGCTTGTATCCATGTTTACTTTGCTAATAATGTGTAATAAGCGTCAATAAATTGTAATAAAGGATAAGAAATGTCGAAATGCTAAGCACTTGGCGCTTATATACCTTCAAGAACAAAATCGCTAACGCGACTTTATCCACGTCCC
>JAEWMK010000356.1 GCA_023457235.1 Bacillota bacterium | reverse complement strand
GAATCATACTCAATTGTATAAGATGGATTCATCCGATGAATAGTCCTCAACTGCGTCAACATTAAATTAGCTTCTTGCTGAAGTAGTTGCTGACTTTGTGATTTTTTATACGTATTCATACTAGTATGAAGCACTGAAAAAGTTAAACCAATAACAATCGTACCAATGGCCAAGGCTACCAATAACTCAATCAGGGTAAGGCCATTTTTATTTTTAAAAATATCACGTAGCCGCTTGTTCATAATAAAGTAGGCCCTTTCAAATAATGGTACGTTTCAGCTAGTAGATTGTTTTTTAAGTCATAGATTTGTACATGTATTTTGTATAAGTTATAGGAATAATCTTTGGAAATTTCAAGTCCCAACTTGTAATCGGGCTGTCCATTAAATATTCCTAGTGAATTTACATTCAATATCGTTTTATCCGGATCAGGAAAGCCGGTTGTATATTTTACAACCTTTTGAAAATAAACCGACTGATTCTTGATCGTAACAATCGTTTCCTGTGCCAAATTTATCGCTGTTAACTTTTCATTGTTTTTTTGCGTGAAAAGGGAAGATTGGCTGAAAAAACTCATAAAAGAAAGTAAGATGATTGATAAAATTACAAGTGTTAAAAGGATTTCTAAAAGGGTAAAGCCATTATTCCAAAAGCGATAGTTTTTGTGCGAATTCATCGCATCACCTTCAAATTAGAACTGTTATTGAGATAGTATTCCCAACGCATCCTTTTGTAACATAAATTTAACTAAAATCTGTATTGTTGGAGTATTTTTCCTCCCAGAAATTAGCTATAATAAAAGAAAAACCTAGAATAAGGTAATAGATTGGTAAAGTGATAATGTACCTAAAGAAGGGGATGAGAAGAAATGCGAAAAACCAAAAAGCAGATTAGTAAGTTTTGGGCGTTTTTGACGCTATTTAGTTTGATGTTAAGTTTGATTATTTCGCCAACAGGGACTTTTGCAGATCCAGAAAACAAACCTAATGAGAGTAATACAGATACGTTAACTTGTCAGGAAATTCAATCTAACTACAGGGAAGTTTATGATAGTGTTACTCAGAAAACTGATAGCACAGTTATTGCAAGTGCAGGTCCTGTTATTAAGCCAGATAAAATTCAAGGACATTTTGATGTAACAAGTACATTTAAAGGAGAACTATATTTTGTTTTTAATGATTCAAATTGTACGAACTATGCGATCGGAAGACAAGGGAGTTCAAATCGCTTTAATCTAAATAATATTCCCAACAAAGGATCTTTTAAAGTTTATGTTGTTGGACAAAATATTACTGAAAAACCTGTTGGTCTAGAGTTTAATGTGACTGCACCCAATGCTGCTACAATCGACAAGGAAACAGGTGTTGCAATTGCTAATTTAAGCACTAGTATTACGCCTAAGGGAGTAATTGCTGACACTACTCGCCGTGCACCGATTGATGTTGTATTTATTTTTGATACTTCAGGATCTATGAAACTTGATATGGGTAATAATAGAAAACCTGATCCTGACAAATTAGTAAAGGCACAGGAAGGGGCCTACAAAGCGATTGAGACATTTAAAAATAATGTTGTTGAAGGGGATCGATTTGCGCTTGTACCTTTTGCTGGGAAAATAGGAACGGTAACAGGATTTAATGAAAATACTTCAGTAGACAGTACAAAATCACATCTTAATTCAATTAAAACCTCCATCAGTAAACTAGATGCAAATGGAGGGACGAACTATTATGAAGCATTAAAAAAAGCAAACGATTTATTGAGATCTTCAAACAAACCAAAATATGTAATTTTCTTAACAGATGGTCATCCTGATACAGATGCTAGATCAGGTAATAATAGTAATTATGAAAATATAAATATTAGTGGAGATTTTCAAAAGTGGGAAAAAACAACAAGAGAGATTAAGGAAAGAAAATGTAACTGGCTAGGAATTAATTGTAGATGGGTTACTAAAACAGTAGATGATTGGTATTGGTCTACTACAAAATACCCAGTAAATGCAACGAGTGTTGCCGTGAGAATAGAAGATAAAGCAGGGAAGAATGCCGTTTTCACACATAATAATGAAACTTATTTATATTATAAAAATGATCATGATCTAGATTATTCATATGCAAGAGTGGCTGCTTCAAAATTAGCAGAAAACGGTATTAAATTATTATCTATTGGTTTTGGTTCTAAAAATGATGTTGATTTTGACTTCCTAACACAGCTTTCCAAACTAACTGGAGCTTCTGCACAATTAGGAGGTAAAGCAGATATTAGTAAGATATTTGAAGATGTTAGTAAATTGATTAATCAGCAAGCCCTTAGAAATATTAAAGTAAAAGTTAAAATTAAAGATTCTAGTTTCCCAGGCAATGTTTTGATTGGGGAAAATGCTGTAATAGATCCTAAGGATCCAGAATATGCGATTGTTAACTTCAGTGACATTCAATATGAGGCAGGGAAAACTCCTCCTGCTCCTGGTCCTAAAATGTTTTCTTTAACATTTGATCAACCAGGAAGATACAGTTTTAATGATGTGAAACTTTCCTATACAGATTTATCAAACACAGCTCAAACGATTGCCGGAAATTCATTTACAATCGTAATTACAAATAACCTAAGTTTAGGGATTGACTTCAAGGATCCGATGTATGAAATAGATGTATATCAGGATGAACTTTCTGTTGATTTAAGTAATGAAATTATTCCAGTTCCAGAAGATGCAAAAATTCCTGAAGATATTACTTGGAAATGGACTTCTTCGAAAGAGGATGTTGCAAAGCCAACCAACCCAAATAGTGGGGTTATTATTCCAACAGGTGTTGGTACGACTGAAATTACCGTTACGGCTGTTGAGGACCCAACTCTTACAGCATCAGTAGAGGTAAAGGTTAATTTGAAGAGTCTTCGATTTAAGCAAAGCAGCTATCAGGATGCTGATGGAAATAATATGTACAATGAACTTATCATTATGCCGTCTGGTTTTAAATTACCTAGTGATGCGATTGAGTGGTCAACAACTGGAACTGTATTTACAGCTGAAGGTGGAGTCATTAATCAAATAGATTCAAAAGTTGGCGGCTTTGGGATTGTCACAGCAGAGCTTGCAGAAAAGTATAAATTAGACCCATCTGAAGATGTAAAAGCTACAACGTTGGTAAAAGTAAATTCGAATAGAACCAACCAGGGGCATACTACAAACAACGAATGGTAATAAAAAAATCCTTGACACAATTTTGTGTCAGGGATTTTTTATCTAATCGTTAAATTATCGACAATTACTTGTAAACGGTCAACCCTAGGAAGGGCAGCTAATTGGTCTGTAATCACTT
>JAEWMK010000355.1 GCA_023457235.1 Bacillota bacterium | reverse complement strand
GGGCTTCCACCACCACTCATAATTTTGTAAGAGCCGTCTGCAATCCATAATGATGTCACAGCCTGTATACCATCATTCCCTGATGTTATCTCAAATGTACCTCCTTCAAGTGCAATTATTCCTTTAGAAGCATCTTTATCATTCGTAGACTTTATTCCATCGCCACTTGTTGCAATCGTTATATTCCCTTCCTTAACGGCAAGTAGATCGCGGCCCATTAACCCATCATCGACAGCTTTTATTTGGAGATCACCACCTGTTATTATTAAGTCATCCTTGCTAGCAATTCCATTATTATAGTTTCCTTGGACAATTAACTTTCCTGTACCATTAATAGTAAGATCATCCTTACTAAAGAGTGCTGCATTGGGCTCATCCTCTGATGAGTCAGCGAAAACATATTGTTGTCCGTCCGAAAGATAATTTTCCGTTCCTTCCGGCAAAGAGATCACTGTTTTTTCAGCATTGGCTACATAAATAGCTGAACTATTGCTGCAGTTAATGTTTACCCCATTTAATACGAGCCGAACTAGATTTTTATCTTCGGTATCAATCACAATTTGCCCATCCTGCAATTCACCGCTAATCACATAAGTGCCGCCCGTTTTTATCGTAAGAATTTTATCTCTGAAAATCACCGGTGCTGAAGAATCAAAGCTAGCATCGGTCCCTTTCAATTCAATAAAAGTGGGATTTTCACTTTCCCAATCACTGTAAAAGTCATCTTTATCATACTTTACCTTATCACTTATAAGTGCACTGACGTTTACAGCACCAACATTCGAACTCTCATTTCCAGTTTGAGCACCTTCAACTGCTGATGAATTTGAATTATTACTGCAAGCAAACAAAAATGACGTACATACTAAAACCGCTGCAGATTTAAAAAATTTTGTTTTCCTTTTCATCCTACTAAACTCCTTTTTCTTAAAACTTAAAGTAACTGATATTAATTATTATGGATGTACCTTAACAAAACCTTAAAAACAAAATAAGTTGCAATTACGACAAATCGTCCTATAATCGAACATATCCAATGATGGATACTTAGAAACTTAGAAGGGGAGCTTATAATGAAGCTATTAATTATCGAAGATGACAAATACATCTCTGAAACAATAAAGGAAATTACACAAGAATTGTTTGAAGTAGAACAAGCTTTTGACGGGGAGGAAGGGTTGTTTCTAGCCGAGCAAAATATTTTTGACGTGATTATCTTGGATATCATGCTGCCTGGAATGAACGGTTACGATGTATTACAAAATTTAAGAAACAAAAATATTACAACGCCTGTCATTATGCTAACAGCTAAAGGTGGGATTGATGATAAAATTAAAGGCTTTAAAGTAGGGGCTGATGATTATTTGGTTAAGCCTTTCCACCGGGAAGAACTGCTATTGCGTTTGGAGGCCATCGTTAGAAGAGCCGGAAGAGAGTTTAAAGAAAACGGCATTACCTTCAAAGAGTTGAAAATGAATTTAAAAAACAAAACCGTTCATATTGGCGAAGATCTGGTGAAATTGAATGGCAAGCAATTTGACCTGCTAGAATACCTTATTAACAACAAAAATACCATTCTTACAAAAGAACAAATATTTGATAGAATCTGGGGATTTGAATCAGATACGTCCACAACAGTTGTGGAGGTCTATGCGAGTAATTTGCGGAAAAATTTAAAAGCCTTTAATTATGATCAATATATCAAAACCTTTCGGGGCTTAGGGTATATGCTTTCAGAAAACGGTGAAGAAAATGTCTAGACGACGGATTTTTAGAAAACAACAGCTAAAATTTATGATTTTAAACCTCATTGCGTTTACGATTATTTTTTCAATTTTCGGTGTCATCGTTTTTAGCCAAGTTCAAAATACATTATTTTCAAAAACTGACGAAGAACTGATCGGATTTAAAAATAAGATGCTTTCCGAAAACCCATTTGGGGAGACTAGGCCACATCCCCCCGATAAAGAATTTGAACAATTCGGTGCTCCTAAAGAAAAACAAAGACCGAATCCTCGAATGATTGTATTGCATTGGAATAAAGATGGGGAAATTGTAAATCAAGGCGAAATTGGAACATTGCTATACGAAAATTACTTACAAGATTTCAAACTTGATGAAAAAAATTTAGAAACAATCACTAATACCACAATTAATGAGCAATATCATTTCCGCTATCTTCTCTTTGAGAATAGTAATGAAAATGACGAAATTGCCTATACGCAACTATTAATGAACACGGATGCCGAACAAACTATCATTCATAATTTTGGAAAACTCATTATAATTTGTTCATTCATTTTTATTATCCTTTCCATTTCGGCTAGCTATATCTTATCGAAAAAGATGATGCAGCCGATTATCGCTGCATGGAATAAACAAGCAGAATTTGTTGAAAATGCATCTCACGAATTGCGAACGCCATTAACTGTTATCCAAAATAAATTGGAACTGTTACTTAGGACGCCGCAAGAAAAAATCGCTGATAAGTTTGAAAGCATTGCACTTAGCTTATCAGAAACTAGACGTTTATCTAAACTCACCTCAAATTTATTAACTTTAGCACGAGCTGATTCAGCAGAAACACAGTTAATTCTAGAATCCTTTCAATTTGATGATTTTGTTCAAAATGTTTGTGCACCCTATATAGAAATTGCAGAATCACAAGATAAACATTTTTGGTTAAATTTAAACTGTAAAGTGAATATGGTGGCAGACAAAGAACGCTTGCACCAGCTATTAGTTATTTTATTGGATAATGCCTTAAAGTACACAAATGGAAATGATAGCATCGGTGTTAAAACCTATCTAGAGGATCAAAAGATTGTTGTTGAGGTAACCGATACTGGCATTGGCATAAAAGAAGAAAATCTTAAACATATTTTTGAGCGCTTTTATCGAGAAGATAAAGCCCGTTCAAGAGAAACTGGCGGTGTTGGATTAGGATTATCCATTGCACAATGGATTGTTGAAAAACACCATGGAATAATTACAGTTTCACAAAACAAACAAAAAGGTACAACCTTTAAAGTGAAATTCCCATGTTAGGGGTCGCAAAAATGCGACCTCTTTTAAGGTTTGTTTAAGGTTTAACCCTAATAATGTGAATCAAGGAGTTAAGAAATCTATCAAAAAGGAGGCTTACCAGCATGAAAACTATGAGCTTAAACGGCATTCAAGGTCGACATGAATTAAAGCATGAAATGACTAAAACGGATTGCTATCTTCTCCGAAATAGATTGAAATACTATATGGAAGTCGATCCTCATGCTAATAAAAATGGAAAATATCTTATTAGAAGTGTCTATTTTGATAACTTTGATAATAAAGTGCTAACACAAAAAAAAGAAGGCTATTATGAACGAGATAAATTTCGCGTTAGATTATATGACTACAATTCAAATCTTCTCAATCTAGAAAAGAAGAGTAAACGCAATAATTTAACATACAAACAAAAATGTCGTATAACAGCACAGGAATATGAACAAATCAGACTCGGGGACATTTCCTGGATGGAGTACGATTCGAGATCACTTATGCGAGATTTATATTTTGAAATGAATAGGTTTCAATTAAGACCAGTGACTGTGGTTGACTATGAACGAGAAGTATTTATTTATCGTTATGGGAATGTACGGGTCACCTTTGATAGCAACATTAAAACGAGCTTTCGAAACAACGATGTGTTGAATCCAGATTTACCGATGATTGAAACAAATCCTGATATTGTCATTCTTGAAGTCAAATATGATGAGTATTTACCAGAAGTGATTAAAAAGCTCCTTCAAATTGGGAACAGACGAAAAGGAACGTATTCGAAATATCAAATTAGCAGAATGTATGGGTAATAAATACTATTAGGAGGAAAAGTAATGGATAATTTTAATTTTAATGATATTTTTAAATCAAGTTTTTTAGAAAAGACAACAAGTTTTTCCGTTGTTGATTCAGTTATTGGGCTATTAGCGGCGTTTATTTTAGGGTTATTGATTTATATGGTCTATAAAAAAACCTTTTCAGGTGTGATTTATTCGCATACATTTAATATTTCACTTATTATCATGTCAATGGCAACAGCCTTAGTTATCATGGGTATCTCTTCTAATGTTCTTTTATCCCTTGGTATGGTTGGTGCATTATCAATTGTCCGTTTTAGAACACCGATTAAAGATCCTATGGATATTGTCTATCTTTTCTGGGCGATTATTGTGGGCATTTTATGTGGGGCTGGTTTTGTTCCGCTCGCTGTTTTAGGTTCTATTTTAATCGGCCTAGTATTAATTCTTTTTGTAAACAAAATAAAAGTTGAGAATCCTTATTTATTGATTGTTAAATATGATGAGAAATCAATTGAATCATCTATAGAACATATTGTCTCTGGTCATGCCAAAAAACATACAGTTAAATCTAAGTCTGTTGTCTATGGTAATAATTTTGAAATCACATATGAGGTGCGCGTAAAGGATGACAACATGAGCTTTCTTACTAGTATTTCAGACATGGAAGGTGTACAATCAGCAGTTATGTTAAGTTATGATGGTAATTTTACAGCTTAAATCAAGGACAAAGAAGCCGAGGAAAAAATTCCTCGGCTTTTGATCACTATTTTAACGTACGCTTTAAGAATTCCTTTGTCCGCTCTTGTTTTGGATTGTTAAAGATTTGTTCCGGAGGTCCTTCTTCTGCAATAACTCCTTTGTCCATAAACACAACACGGTCAGATACTTCTCTTGCAAACTCCATTTCATGGGTCACAATTAACATCGTGAGACCCGATTCGGCCAGCTCCTTCATGATCTTCAGAACTTCCACCACCAGTTCTGGATCCAAGGCCGATGTAGGTTCATCAAAAAGAATCACATCCGGCTCCATTGAAAGGGCCCTGGCAATAGCTACACGTTGCTTTTGCCCACCAGATAATTGCTTAGGTTTGGCATTCACGTACTTATCCATGCCAACAACCTTTAAATACTTCATTGCAATTTTTTCTGCTTCTTCCTTTGAGCGACCCAACACTTTTACTTGTCCAACAACACAATTGCTTAAAACGTTATGATTATTAAATAAGTTAAATTGTTGGAATACCATACCTAGCTTTTGGCGATAAGTCGGAATATCATGCTTGTCATCTAGTATGTTTTCACCACGATAAATAATTTGACCGCCGCTCGGTTCTTCTAATAGATTCACACAACGAAGCAGCGTTGATTTACCTGAACCTGAGGAACCGATAATACAGACTACTTCACCTTTATTAACTGAAAAATCGATGTCTTTTAATACTTCATGGGCTCCAAAGGATTTGCTTAAATGTTGAATATCAATGATCTTTTCCACCTTTTCTCCTCCTTTGCCAGCTTATTTATTACCGTCATATTTATCTGTTCTGCGAATAGCATCTTCTGCTGTTTCAACCTGCATTTGATTTCCAGGTACCATCATGTAACTATCCGGACCCTCCAGCTTTCTTTCGATAAACCGGAGAATTCTAGTTACTGTAAATGTCATGATAAAGTATAGAATACACGCTACAAAGAATGATTCAAAATAGCGGAAGTTATTTCCTGCAATCGATTTTGTTGCAAAGAACAATTCTGATACGGAAATAACGTTCAGTACTGAAGTATCTTTAATATTAATAACAAACTCGTTGCCAGTTGCAGGCAAAATGTTGCGAATAACCTGTGGTAAAACAACATGTAACATGGTTTGTATATGATTCATACCAATCGCTTGAGCAGCCTCAAATTGTCCTTTATCGATTGAAACAATACCACCGCGTACGATTTCCGACATATAAGCACCTGTGTTGATAGATACGATGATAATAGCTGCGGCTACACGGTCAATGTCAACACCTAGTGCCATAGCTGAACCGTAGTAAATGACCATCGCTTGTACGATCATTGGTGTTCCTCTGAAAAATTCGATATAAATAGAAAGAATGGCATTAATAATTTTTAATAGTATTTTCTTAGGACCACGGGTCCGATTTGGGATTGTCCGGATCACACCTACTAATAAACCTATGATAGAGCCTACAATTGTACCAATAATCGAAATATATAGCGTTATCCCTGCCCCGCGAAGAAACATGGGCCAGTTTTCTGTTATTATTCTTACTACCCATTCAAAGGTCATATTTTCCCTCCTATTTTAGTCAAAACAAAAGATTGTCTCAAGCACCACATACAATTGTTTGAGACAACCTTTTCAAAAGTCAAAAATCTTTAATGTTATTGTGCTGCTGGTTGATTTTTAATAGCAGCATCCATAATACTAGTACGTTCTTCCTCTGAGATACCTGCTAATATTTCATTAATTTTCGGAGTTAATTCGCTTCCTTTTGCAAGGCCGACAGCAATTGCTGTGTCATCATCTGAAGTTTCAAATCCGTCAGTAAATTCTACGAAAGCAAAGTTTTCATTTGCAGATGAAGCACTGACAGCCTCTGGACGTTCAGATACGTAACCATCGATAATTCCGGATTCAAGAGCAACTCTCATTGCTGGGAAGTTATCCATTGCAGGCTGCTTTTTAACACCTTCGATTTGGTCGATAACGGAATAGTGGAATGTATTTAATTGAGCTGTTACTTTAGCACCATTAAAGTCTTGAATTGTAGTAGCGCTTTCATATTCCCCACCTTTTTTAACAACCATTACTAAATCTGATTTATAATAGTTATCTGAGAAGTCGATTGTTTCTTTACGTTCAGCTGTTGGTGACATACCTGCAATAATGGCATCAATTTTTCCCGATGTTAAAGCCGGTACAAGTCCATCCCATTCAGTTTTAACAATTACCAATTCTTTTCCTAAACCTTCAGCTAATTTTTTTGCAATTTCCACATCATACCCGCCCGCAAATTCTGCAGCTCCATCTATCGGAACAGCACCATTAGCATCATCCATTTGAGTCCAGTTAAACGGTGCATACCCTGCTTCCAGTCCTACTTTAAAAGTCCCACCACCTGCAGCTGATGAATCTGGAGCCCCCGTATTTTCATTTTCAGTTGCTTTATTACCTGTCCCACAGCCAGCCAAAAGAAGCATTACTGAAAGTGAAATGGCAAATAATAATGATAACCTTTTTCTCATATCTTACCCCTCCTATTAAATGTTTGAATTTTCTATTATTAGTATACTAGATTGTTGCTACAAATAGGTAACTTAAAACTGTAAAAGTAAAAAAAGACCTGAGATAAACTCAGGTCGTAGTATGCAGGTCGCCTAAATTCCTCTCTGTTCCCCAATGAGATAGCACACCTCAATAAACCGGGATGTTTATTGAGACAGTCCTGCAGCTCTTAACTGCAGACCCAACAAGTAATAAATGAGGGTTATTACAAGTTTCGGCGACATTTCCTTCTCCGTAGTTTCATGGCTCCTCGGGCTCCTCTATAGACTGTTAAAT
>JAEWMK010000354.1 GCA_023457235.1 Bacillota bacterium | reverse complement strand
GTATACAGTAGATGACAACCACTTGAATTGTCAAACAAAATTATGAATTATTGGCCTTAAAAGTTTTTTTAAAAAAAGACAAGTTTAGCTACCTTCTCAGCATAAGTATGAAATAGGACAAATTCCGAAAGGGGCTATAACATATGAACTTTTTTGTTGTGACGAAAAAAACACTTTTACTCTTTTTAACTGCAGCCATCGTTTTGGTTACTGCACTTTTTGGGTACTTTTTGCTAAAGCAGGGGGATTTACCAGTTTCAAACCTTCAGTTAAATAATAGTATTCGTGAAATTGATATGATTACGATTGAATTCCGTACGAAAACAAATGATGGGAAAGAATTGGTTGTTCAACGTTGGGACCCAGGAACTATTTTCCTAGAAAAGGGCGAAAAAGTTAATCTTTATATTAGTGCTACTAATGGAGAGGATCATCCTTTTCACATAGAAGGAACAAACATCAAAGGAATTGTTAAAAAAGGCGGAACTACGATGATCCCGCTTCAGTTTGAGGAAGAGGGCACCTATCGATTGATTTGTGATACACATGCCCATAGAGATCATAGCATCCCTATGATCGGTTATATTGTGGTTGATTAAACGAAAAAATGGGAGAGCTCCACGACGTGGATCTTTCCCATTTTAAGCCGCAATTAAGCCGCAGTTCCCAATTGAGCCACAGTTCCCGACCCTGTGTCCCAGCTTAGCGGCGCCCATTCGCCTGGCCGATATCATAAATGATTTCGCCGATTCCCTTTGAGACAAAGCTTGTCTTTACATTATTCATATTCGTAAATAGGGTATGGACTCTTTCTTTAATGTTCGGATCAGATGTAACATAGACATTATAACCCTGCTCATTTTTGGAGATTAATTGTTGGACCTTCTGTTCCAATCCCTGCGCATTGCCTTTTTGGTTAACGTCAATTGCGACAACAATATCTGCCCCTTGTGCAACCGATATGGCTCGGACTACTCCGGCAATATCCTCAGCTGCTTCGGAAGCTCTGGAGGCTACTTGTTGGGCTGATCGGACATCATTCGATATCTGAGTGCCCTGTTCCCCGGAATACGAGCCGTTATAATTATGATGATATGGATCATCATATTGCTGTCCTAGATTTGTTGTGTTTGTTGTATTTGTCATATTTGTTGTATTTGTCTCGTTACCTGGACTAGTTACCTGCCCTACATTGTCTCCCATTCTTGGCTGTGCATCTTCGCCCGCGTTGTTATTGTTATTACAACCTACAAGCCCGGCTACTAAAATTAAAGTAATAAACATTATTAAAGTCCTCATTCTGTAAACCACTCCTTTTTCATCTATTTTGTTCACTTATAAAATAGCTATGCATGCAAGTCCTCACGAACGAGCCCTTCTTCTTTGAGCATAGATACCGAAAAAAAGAATAAAGGGTAAGAGCAGCACCCAGACCATCCCCATGCTCGTTTGTTGATTGCCCACCAAAGGATAAGGGTCTTCAAAAACGATTTCTTGCTTATGTAAAAATTGATTAATTTTTTCATAGATCAAAATGGCAGGACTCTGCAAAAACAGATAAACAAGCTCTTGATCCTCGATTAGCTTTGCTAGTGAAGATTCATATTGAACAGGGATGTCCCCAATCTGGTCTCTATTCAAATCCAATAATGGGATTGAACTCCCCCATTCATTTCCTTTACGGTCCATACTCCACTCGTTATTCGATCGCCCGCCAACTGTAATGACGGGTATAGTATTGTTGTAAAATCGATTTAAAGAAAAGATTTGATCGCTCGAGCTAGCCCAGAGCTCGACGCCAATTTGATTTTGGTGAAAATCATTATTGAAGATGTCATTATGCTGTGACAGGTCAAAATAAATTCCCCGCTGGTTATAGAAAAAACGATTATCTTCAATTTTATTTTCATTGCTGGCTTGAATCATTAAGCCAAAAGCACGTGTCCCTTGATGGTAGGAAAATTCATTTCCAATTAATTCAATGCCCTTAGATTGCATAATGGCTGCACCACCAGTATTAAGGTGAAAGTTGTTGTTATAGAAACGATTGTGATCCGAATACATATAATGCAGCCCATATCTCGTATGACTGACGTCAACACCTTCTGTAACATTGTCATTAGCATAGTAAAAATAAATACCATCACGTGAATTTTTAATATCCGAATCACGCAATTGGTTTCGATGGGAGCGAATTAATTGAATTCCATTCCCTTGACCCCCTATTTCACCTTCACCCACTCCAGTAACATGCACTCGTGAAATATCATTTTCATGTGAGCCGCTCAAATAGATTCCATGAAATGAATCACTAATTGTAAGATCCTTTAACACATTACGGTCAGATAAAACCTTCACCGCCGAATACTCTTCCAATGAATTTCTACTTAAGCTGCCATGGGAGACTCTCAATTTTTCCAATCGGACTCCATATCCAGGCTCTTTGATAAGGATGACATTGCCTGTAGCGTCTCCTTTAATATGAGTTTTACCCGAGCCTTTGATTGTAATCGGTTTTGATATTACTACATTACCCACATAGGTTTTATCTTGAAGTAAAAGTGTTCCATTTGAAGGGGTTTCATCTATCAGTTCTTGTAGTGTTTTCTCTTTTGCAAAATAATGGGTAGGAAAAATGAATACAAAGAAAAGCATCACTCCTATTATCCAAACCCTGTTCTTTCTCATTGTTTCCGATCCCTCCATAATAATAGAAAAAGGGCCTTATAAGCCCTGCCCTTCTTCTATCCTTTTGGTTCAACCAATAAATATCCGTTCATTTCCTGATGCAATGCAGAGCAGAAGTTTGTACAGTACAATGGATAAGTACCGGCTTTATCAGCTATAAATTCCATTGTATTGGTCTGTCCTGGCTGAACCTCCATATTCAAATCATAGGAATTAATTCCGAAGCCATGTGTAATATCCTGGTCAAGGTCAATATTTGTTAAATGAATAACGACCTTATCCCCTTCTTTTACATGAATAACATCTTTGCGTTCAGCAGCTCCATCGAAAATAAATTTAGATCTCAACGCAACACCACGAACTTCGACAGTATTTCCATTCCTAGTGATGCTGGCATCTTTTTGGTTCCATACACTGTTCGGGCGTTTTTCATCCTTTTCATAAATTTTATGTGGGGCCAATTTATCCGCCTTAACCATTTGGGCATAATGCGGCTCTGGGTCAACTGGTGCAGAATAAATAAGTTCCATCTTATCACCAGAAAGGTCAATGAGCTGCATTGATTCCGGATGGGACGGACCCACTCCGAGATAAGTATCTTTTGCAATTTTGTTTAGGGAAACAAGATATTTTCCGTCCGGGCTAACCGTATCACCTTCTGCTGCTGCTAAATGACCTGGTGAATATTGAACTGGAATACGGTCAAGAACTTCACCCGAACTTGGGTCCCATTTTACAATTTCTGAAGAAATAAACATCGTTGTATAGCAATAACCTTTGTCATCAAAATTGGAATGTAATGGTCCCAAGGCATTCTCAGGATTTACTTCCCTCTCCATTACAGACTCATAATCCAAGACTGGGATGCCATTAAACTCTCCTGAAAACTTTTTGTCTTCAATCGCTTTAAAGGCTTTTTCGAATGAAAAAACAGTCATCGCTGGAGCGAGTTTTCCAGAAGCAATAAAACGCGTACCGTCCGGAGTAACATCAACACCATGCGGAGATTTAGCCGTTGGTACTAAGAATATACCTCCCTTATGCTTCTCTGGAAAAATCATCTTAACGTCCCCGACCATATCATATTGTCCATCCGCCACCATTTTCTCAAGCTCTTTCCAGTTATAAAGAACGATATAATCCCGGTCTTTTTGAGAAGCATTGATTTCCATCTCTGTCGTTGCTTCTTCCGTGTTATAAGTCGTCATAACGGACCAACCTTCAGAGACTTTTTTCCCGGCATCAGACAAATCAAATGACCATGGCGGCAAAGCAACTTGATAAGCCAACTCAAGCTTTTTCTTTTCTTCATTAAATGTAACGGCAGACATTACACCTCTATATTTCTCGTTATATTCCTCCAATGGTGCATATTCAAAACCTAGAGGAACAGCAAAACGAGTCGGCAGGAATAAATACTCCGTATTCGGCGTAACAAACGCAGCACAATGCGGACCACCTGTATTTGGTACCTTTAATATATCTATCGTTGTAAAAGTTTTTAAGTCCAAGACAGCCGCACGATTATTAGCAACGTCTGTTGCAAATAAATACTTTCCATCATAATCTCCATCTGTTTCAGATAAAGCCGGATGGTGAAGGTCACCCCAAGTATATCCACCCATTAATTCTTTTGTATGTTTGTCATAACCATACCCTGTGGCGGAATCAGGTGAAAAGACAGGAATGGTTCGTATACGCCGCATGGATGGTACACCATAAATAAACATCTGCCCGGAATGGCCTCCAGAAGCAAATAGATAATATTCATCATGTTCTCCAAATGGCACATAAGTCTTTTCGGCATACGAGGCTACATTTGACGCATTGGTATTTGTAATTGCTTGATTCGTATTTTTACCGAAATCAGCAAAAATAACGGTTGAAACTAGCCCACCTGCCACTAAGCCTGTAACGGCTGCTATCCATTTTTTCATGAAAACTCCTCCAAAAAACAAGCATTCTTACTTCTCAGATGCAGACTTTAATGCTTCCAAAACTGCTTTTAATTCATCCTCTGTCAATGGCTTTTCTCCTAGAACACTAGCCATTACAGTAGAAGTTGGTTTTTTGAGAAACTCTTCAATCGGCACGCCATGCTTTCCCTCGACATTAACATATGCTTGCGATAAATCCGGACCGGTCGCCCCACCTTGAATATTTAGTGCAGACACACTATGACAGGAAATACAGCCGCGTTGAACGAGGATTCTTCCTTCATTATCAGATGCGTCACCCTGCTGTTGATCAATCGCTTCATCCTTTGGAGCTTGGTCTGTTTGAGCTCCGTTTTGCGCTGTCTGTTCTCCATTTTGAGCAGGTTCTGAAGCTTGGTCATTTTTAAAGAATAAATACCCGCCACCAAATGCAATAGCAAAGCAAATAAGAAAAATTGCGATATTCTTACCCACATGGACCCCCCTTCCTTATTCATTGAATTTTTTTAGTATTTTCCTAGCATTTTTTATTATTCCCATTTTTAGGTTAAATTTACTAAATACAAAAAAAGTGGGACACAGTTCCCGACCCTGTGTCCCGACTTGCTGATAATAAAAATAGATGGTATCGTAAAAATTAAGGAGATGGTATAGAATGGATGAATTTAAGCTAGGTAATAATGAAATTTACATGGAGGAAAATGGAGAAGTAATAGCAAAAATACAATTCGTGCCAAGTGGATCCGATGAAAACGGAAGAGAGCTTATTACAGTGAAGCATACTTTTGTGTATGAAGGTCATAATGGCAAAGGGCTCGGGAAAAAATTAGTAAATAAAATCGTGGAGTATGCGAAGGAAGAAAATAAAGCTATTATCCCAGAATGCTCTTACGCTAAAAAAGTACTTGAAAGTAACGAAGAATATCAATCAGTACTTGCAAAGTGATAACTTAACTAAAAGTGGGACACAGTTCCCGACCCTGCGTCCCGAAGGCCCTGTGTCCCACTTCTTTTTCCAATCACTTCCCGAGCGCTTTTATTTGCTTTGTTAGTTCATTAAATTTCAAATCAAGCTCTACGTATGCCTGATCCTTCGGTGTTAGGAAGCTTAGCTTTCCAAGAACCTCTTGTCTTTCAGTTTCAAGCCTCAACCGTAGCTCTTCTTTAGCGTCATTATTTTGGGCTAGTTCATTCCACTGCCTGTGAATCCCATTATTCGAAATCACGAGTTTGCTGCTTGTTGTCTTTTCAAGAAAATAGCGGTCATGTGATACTACTAAAAGCGTCCCATTGTACTGTGATAAAGTATTTTCGAGCTGTTCGCGTGATGGTAAATCAAGATGATTGGTTGGTTCATCTAAAATGAGCACATCTTTTTCTTCTAAAATATAAGCCATCAGCTTGCATTTTACTCGCTCCCCCATGCTCATGGCTGCAATAGGCTCCTTCCACTGGGATGCCATAAATCCTAGGTGCTTCATTAAATTTTGAACTTTCCCTCTTGCTTCAAATGTTTTTCTGTAAAATAACTGTTCTGGAGTTTGATCGAGTGGCAGATCAAACACTTCCTGTGTTAAATAGCCGATCTCAGCCGAAGGTGAGATCCAGACATTCCCCTGAGCTGTTTCCTCACCCATTATAATTTTTAATAAGGTTGTTTTTCCACTGCCATTCGGTCCTATTAGCGCCACCTTTTCACCATGCTGAATTGTAAAATTCACGCCTTTAAATAGTGTTCGCCCGTCGTCGAAAACCTTCATTAAATTTTTAACCTCTAAAAAACGTTTCCCTACCTTGTTATTGGCCTTCATTGAAAAACGTACAGAGTATTCCGGTTCAACCCGCTCAACCTTTGCTTTTTCAAGTTCTTTCTCAAGACGCTTTTGTTTTGACTTTACTTGCGAATCCATGCGTTTTGCTTTTACACGATAATATTCCTTAAAACCTTCTTTTTTCGTAGACTGGGCATGAGCCTTTTTTGACCAAGAAGTAAGCTCTTGGATTTGTCCCTCAATTTGTTCAACCATTTTTTGCTGTTTCTCATATTCCCGCTCTTGTGTTAATCTTTTCTGTTTGCGGGCATCCATATAACTTGAATAATTACCTTTGTGTTCAATTAACTTTTTTCCCTCAATAGACCAAATCTTTGTTGCAACTTCATCTAAAAAATAGCGATCATGTGATACCAAAATAATCGTACCTTTATATTGTTGTAGTTGCTGCTTAAGCAATTCCTTGCTTGGTTCATCTAGATGGTTTGTCGGTTCGTCTAGGAGCAATAACTCAGAAGTCCTTGCCAACCCTTTTGAAAGCCGCACCTTCAATTTTTCGCCTCCACTTAATTGTGAAAAGTCGCCTGTTGGCACATGCCATTTCTCAAGCAGTGTACTTTCTATATGGGTCAATTCCTCTACTGAGAAATTTTCCGTTTCCTGTTCCACCAAGACAATCTCCGGACCTTGAACAAGCCACCTTAACCGCCCTTTTGTCGGCACCAACGTATTGTTTATTAATTGCAACAAAGTCGATTTCCCAGCACCATTTTTACCAATGATACCGATAATATCTCCTTCTTGAACACTGGCATTCACGTCTTCAAAAACCGTTACATCATTTATTTCATAGCCGATATTTTGTAATTTTAATAGTTCACGCATATAATCGCCCCTCTTTTATATAGGGAGGATTCGACCCCACAAATCTCTGGGCATTAAAAAAATCCTCCCAATTGTGTCGGAAGGATTAGTCGCATTTTTGTGTTACTCAAATAGAGCTATACACAAATAGCTCAAGTTATATATGAAAAATGGGCAGACTAATCCTATTTTGTATGATTTGAAATATTTTCATTTCAAACTTTTAAAAATAAGATTAGTTTAACATCGGCCACCCATCATCCCTTCTGCTGTTTATTACTATTATTATAACATTAAACGCTTGTCCTAGCTAAACGAATTCTTCTAAAATGTTGAATCGCGCTGCAGCACCAATTAGCGCGATCACTATAAATGTAAAAACTAAATAAATGGGGCTTCCTACATATCCAAATGAAACCTCGTTTTGAAGAACTGTTACATTTTCATAGGCATCCTCGATATCCGGTACATAGTTCCACGTTTGAATTAATCCATGAACTAGACTTCCCCCAATATAAATGACGTGAATAACGAATGAAAAAATTATAGATTGCAGAAATAATCTCAAAGTTTCCACCTCTCAAAATCCGGATTATTACTTTATATTATACAGCTATTATATTTGGGCAGTAATCATTTAACTTCCATTCTACAGAAATATAATTAAACATTTATTTAAAAATGCCCTTTACTTTAAGTATATTTCTTAATATGAAGCACATTGAGTGCAATGAACAAATTACAACTTACGAAATGTTTCAAGATAAATTTTCCATTCTACTCATTCAATGTAGGTTCCCGTGACTCATTTTCAGATGTAATAATTATGGTCTTTGTTTTTTCATCCCAAGTTACCTGCGCATTAAATGCTTCTAGAACGGATCTTATTGGTATATATACCCTATTTTCTTTTATAATTATATTGGTATCAATTGCTACAGGCCACGTGTGATGTGGCTCTGATGAGCCACGAGCACCAGTTTCTGTTATAAATTGATCAATATAATTTTCACCAACAAAAATGCGTACATTTAAGTCATTTTTTGTCGCTATTACCACTCCTTGACTATACTCAATCCATAAGACTTTAGCACCAAATTGCTCAAGAACAACCCGAAAAGGAACTAGCATTCTGCTATTTTTATCAATAAATGGTTTTCCTGAATCGGCAGTGAACTCCACTGCTTTGTTATCTATAGTAACATTGATAGAATCGGAAGCAGCTAACACTCCATTGGAATTCACTAAAAAAGTAAAAAACATAATAATACATAGCCATAATTTTTTCATTTTACAAATCAAATCCTTTCATTAAAAGTGTTAAATAGGTAAATTACAATAAAATAAATCGGAAAAAGAATAATACCCAAAAAAAATACAAGCAACACAATTGCTAATTTAGATTCATCTACAATTTCATCATAAGTGGAAAAACCATAAAAAATATAAGTAGCCCATATTATTATCAATACCACTCCTATCTTATGTCCCATTAGCAATCACCCTTCTTTACTTTCGAAAAAATATATATTTCCGCCAAAAGCTGGTTTAGCATTGTAACAAAGCCTCTTATAGAAAATATTTTATTTATCATTATCTTTCTTCCACTTATATGGTTTTTTTGACCAATTATAAAGTAGAAAAATCAAGAACATTATAAAACATACCCCTAAATTATCAATCCAATTAATCTCTTTTTTAGCAATTAACTGCCCAATAGTCGATACTACAAAAAATATTAAAGGGAATCTGATGCTATCCTTAAACATATTGGCACCTACCTTTAAATTATCTTTCTTTAAATAGTCCTTTCTTGCACTAAACTTCCCTTTACTTCAATAAAGCAAGTCACTAATCCTTACTTAAAATATTCTGCTATTTCTACCTCTGTCAAACCCTGTCTTTTCAGTTTTTCAGCATATTCTTGCATATCACTTTCAGGCATTGGGTCTGCCATTTGTGCATTTTCATCATAAGAAATTGTACTCAATACTTGTTTTACATCATCTAAAT
>JAEWMK010000353.1 GCA_023457235.1 Bacillota bacterium | reverse complement strand
CCGCCGCACAACGCAAAAAGAGTGATAGAAATGCCCGAAACTAAGCATTTCTACCACTCTTTATTTTTTATAATTATTTCACGCACAATTCCTTTAGTTCTTCTTCTAGTACACAGGCCATTTCGCGTGAGCGCGTGCTGACACTGCCGATGGATGCTTGATAGAGTTCCGCAGTTGCCTTTTGTGTGCGGCGATATACAGGGAATACTTTATCCACTAGTAAATAGTGTAATGCAGCAGCATAGATTTTTTCATTTTTGATTTGCGGTTGTTTTTTATGATAATATGTCTGCCATAAAGTGCTGCCCGCTTCAATTACGGATTCAGGCATGTCCTCACTTTGAACCTTTTCTTCTAAAAGGTTAACGACAGCAGCAGCTTGATCCTGCTCGCCTACTTTTTCAACAGCTGTTAAGGCTGAGCGGACATTTTTCATGTCAGGCTCTTCCTCTGCATGTTCCTCAACCGCCGCGGCAACCTCTACTTCAAACGCATCAAGATCGCGGTCAGACATGAATAAATCTACAAGTTCTAAGAAGTGGTCTTGTAAAAATACCGCCGTATCATAACCCGCACCTTCAGAAACAGATACAAACTTTTGACATAAGAACTGCTCAACATTTTCAGCCATCTCTTCTTCAAACGATAAAGCTGATGTGAAAAAGATCGAAGCCTCATTAGTAAACGGAACAATATATCCAAGTAACAGTGCACCCTGGTTTGGAACCTCTGTCAATTCATCTATTATTTTTACATTCTTTAATTCTTTTGAAAAAATATCTTTTACAAAAATAGTACGTCCCTCAACATTTTCAACTCTCACTACAGACGGAGTTTTTCCAACCCATGCGCCTACAATTTCTTGAACCTTTGGACGTAAATTTACTATATTGGAATCGCAAAATTGCTCAAGTGCTGTTTTTCCACTTAAAACCTTGCTGGCAAATAAAGCCCACACACCTACAAAGAAATAAAAAGAATCTCTCATTTTTTCTGGAGGATTAAATTCACTCATGCTTTTTTGCACAGTAGTCGAGAACTCCGAATGAGTAAAGGCATCACGAAGAATTTCAGACTGCACCCCAACTACTTCCCGTTCAAGAATTGCCTGCATCGAGTCATTGCTACTCTTTGATTCGCAGCACTTCTTATATTTTTTCCCGCTACCGCAATAACACGGGTCATTTCTTTTAATATTATGCATAGAAAAATAGTCCCCTTTCAAAACAAAACAAGACGGCAAAACTACTACTTTTTTCTAACGTCTTTAATTTTATAAGATTTACAGATTTCTATCAATGAGTTTATTGCATTATCCACTAAATTGTAATTGGTGCCACAAAATTGTTATCTTTCCTATTTTATCAAATGTATCCAAATAATAGTACGACAAAATTAAACAAAAATCTTTGTTGGCCAAATTTATATCAATTTTGGGGCACAGTTCCCGGCCTCTTGGGACATAATTCCCGGTCCTCTGGCCTTTTTCTGTGTCCCCTTGCCTTTTTGGGACGCAGTTCCCGGTCCTGTGTCCCCTTCAAAGTCATGTAAAAGATGAAAATCTCATATAATTAGACAATTCATCAAATCATTGATCTGTTCCCAAGTCCAAAATTAGTATGGGGGTAGGCAAAATGGCAACTTCTAAGAAAATTTTAAAAAAGCGAATTGCAGTTGCAAGTAAACAAATTCCTGCTGATATCGTCATCAAAAATGGGCGAATTATCGATGTTTTTAACCTTGAAATTAGACATGAGGATATTGCCATTGCAGATGGAATGTTTGTTGGTATCGGGGAATTCGAGGGTGTGAACGTCATTGATGCCGGGAACCGTTATGTTTGCCCTGCTTTTATTGACGGGCATGTCCATATCGAGTCCTCGATGGTCACCCCTGCTGAGTATGCAAAAGTAGTGCTCCCCCATGGTGTTACTACTGTGGTCACCGATCCTCATGAAATTGGAAATGTTTCAGGTGTAGATGGCATTAAATTTATGTTGAATAACTCTAAGAGGATCCCGTTAGATGTATTCATCATGCTCCCTTCCTGTGTACCGGCTACTCCATTTGAAAATGCCGGAGCAACCTTGAAAGCTGCGGATCTCGAGCCTTTTTTTAACCATAAACGTGTTCTCGGGTTGGCTGAAGTAATGGACTATCCTTCCTTAAGAAATGGTCGAGGCTCCATGCTTAATAAAATTGCGATGACGTCCAAGTACAGCAATCATATCGATGGTCATTTGGCGGGGCTGGATTCAAACGCGATCGATACGTATAGAGCTGCTGGGATCAGAACTGATCACGAATGCACCACTGCTGAGGACGCTTTGGAGCGACTTCGACGTGGCATGTACTTGTTGATTCGCGAAGGTTCAGTTGCAAAGGATCTAAAATCATTGATCAAAGCAGTCAATGTTTATAATGCTCGTCGGTGTTTATTTTGCACAGATGATAAGCATTTAGACGATTTAATTAAAGAAGGCAGTATTGACCACAATGTTCGATTGGCAATTGGGCAAGGCATGGATCCTCTTCAGGCGATTCAGATGGCTTCATTAAATGCAGCGGAATGCTATGATTTTATGCGGAAAGGAGCGATTGCACCAGGTTATGAAGCGGATTTTCTACTGCGGGATAGTCTTCAATCGTTAAAAATTTCTGAAGTATATAAGGCTGGAAAACTCGTGGCCCGGGATGGACAGTACATTGGTGAATCTTTGATAAAAAAAGGACCAAAACAACAGTTAACGAAAACGGTCAAAGTTCCTAAATTAACTGGGGAAAGTCTTCAAATTCCAATTGGTGAGATAGGCAAAGCCAATATTATTGAGATCATCCCCAATCAATTGCGAACAAATAAACGAATTGAAACAGTTCTGTGTGAGGGTGGCCACTTTTACCCATCCGTTGAAAAGGATCAGTTAAAAATAATCGTAATAGAGCGACATAAAAATACTGGAAATATTGGGCTCGGAATTGTGAAAGGATTTGGGTTCAAAGAAGGTGCGATCGCAACCACGATTGCCCATGACTCCCATAACATAGTGGCAACAGGAACGAATGATGGTGATTTATTAAAAGCAGTCGAGGAGCTTCGGGCAATGAATGGCGGATTGGTGATTGTGAAAGGTGGGATTATTGTCTCCTCACTGTCCTTACCAATTGCCCGACTACTTTCGGATCAAGATTATTCAGTTGTTAACCAGGGACTTCAAGAACTCAAGGCCGGATTATCTGAAATCGGCTTTACAGGTGACTTCAACCCATTCTTGACCCTCTCATTTTTAACATTACCGGTTATCCCTGCGCTGAAATTAACGGACCTAGGGTTATTTGATGTTGAAAACTTTGAGCATATTTCAGTAACGGTTTAGTGGAGTGGGACACAGGGTCGGGAACTCTGGCTCAGTTGGGGTCGGGTTCTCCGGCCCACATTTTTTGAGCCACAGGGTCTGCCCCCACGGCCCCGCTTGCCTCACCACGTTATGTCAAATTAATATACACATTTCCCTCTATTTTCGATGAATCTTTTTCCGCCCGGACATACTCTGGACATAAAAACAGCCTATAGTTATACGTGTAGAGAGG
>JAEWMK010000352.1 GCA_023457235.1 Bacillota bacterium | reverse complement strand
GGAACAAGCAGACCAAACTGTAACCATAGCCACTAAAACAAATGACGGAGCTAATCTAGGGCAGAACCAACAAACGACCGAGCCAAAGGAATCAATAAAAGACCAAATTGTCAAAGCTGAATATGCTGCATCTTTATCGCAGGAAGCTTTTGACGACAAAAACTATAATAATGCCTTAACAAAAATCAATCAGGCTATTACTCTAGATCCATCAAATAATCTCTACTATTATAGGAGAGGGCTAATCAATGAAGAGTTATCTAAATTGGAAAAAAGATTCAGTAATCAAAAATTATTAAATGATAAAGCTTTCGAGGATTATACTGAGTCAGTAAACTTAAATGATCAATTTGAGCCGGCATTGATTAAATTAATAGATATTAACTTTGATAAGAAAGAGTATGAAAAAGCATTACCTTTACTTGAAAAAGCAATACACTTGAATCCTAACAATGATAAACATTATGTAAATAGGGCGTATATATGCTTTAGAGTATTAGGTCAAAAAGAAAATGCAGCAAAGGATATGGAAAAAGCTATAAAGCTTAATCCTAAGAATGGGGAATACAAGGCACTTTTAGATAAATATAGCGAGATTACTTACACTGAAGAATTGGTTAACAATTTTATCGAAGTTACAACAGCAAACAATAAAAATAATACCATTAGAAGATGGGAAAAGGAAATGAGAGTAGCAGCATATGGCACTCCTACAGAGGAGGATAAAGTTACAATACAAAATGTTGCAAGTGAAATTAATTTACTATTAAATGATGGAAAAATTACCGTCGTGAATAAAAATGAAAACCCAAATGTCGAAATACACTTTATATCAATAGATGAGTTTGAAATTGTGGAACCAGACTCAGACAAATATAAAAACGGTCAAATGTTTCTTTGGAGTAAAAACGGGAATGTAAAAAATAAATATGGTAATGAAATAAATAGTTCTACTATACTAATAGCCCAAAATAGAACGGATCAATCTGAAAGAAATTACTTAATAAGAAAAATGATTACTCAATCCTTAGGATTACCATATGAATCTTGGGGAAATGAAGGTAGTATTTTTTATGCAGGCAACAAACAAAAAGAACAATATTCAGATACAGATAAGCAATTGGTTAAAATGCTTTATTATCAGGAGATTAAGCCAGGAATGGACAAGGCAGAAATTAAGAATAAGTTGTTAGATTAAGTATGTTAAATGATGTTAAAAGGCAGACAGCAGTCTGTCTTTAATTTTTTGTGTTTTAGATAAATTTGATACTATTGTAACATTCTTGTAATCAAAGTAAGCAAAGCTTAACTATGAAATTAGCATATTTTGCCTTATGATTAAGTATAGATAGGTATTGTGAGTGGAAGTAGCAAGCGTCTATATTTTAAAATCTATATAATAACCCGAAAACCAATAAATGTAAATTACTTCGACCATCAAACATATATCTAATCTGTGAAATTAACGATTTGGCAATGTAAGAAAAAAATTCTATTAATATTACATTTATGTAACATTGCAGAAATTTGTTGCATCTTGTTGGTCGTTCGTCCTATAATATGTATGTACCAGTGAGATAGCAAAAAAATCGAAGTGGTATTGTAGCGATAGATCGAATGAATAACAGTTCTCAATCTTTAAAACTTATAATTTTCAACTATTTAAGGAAAAGGTTGACAATTGAAAAATTCGGTACTATACTACAAAATGAAACTTTATTTCTAGGTATTTACTAACCCAAGAGAACAATTCTATTAATCTTTTACATAAGATTGTGTTCTTTTGGTTTAGTGAAAATATAATTCTTTTAATCATAGGGAGGAAAAAAGAATCATGAATAAAACATTAAAAGTTATGACTTCTGCAGCTTTATTAGCTGGCGTTGCTACACCAGTAGCAGTAACTACTGTTGATGCAGCAGGGAGTGGTACAATAACAGCAACATCAGTACCTGCAGTATCTAAAGACGCTTCTACTACAGCGTTAGGAACAGTAAAAGTAACAATCCCAGCAGGCCAATCTGTAACTAGTGGCGATGTAGTTGTAGTAAAATTACCTGGCGACTTCGATCTAAATGGAGTTGGAACTGCTAAAAATATTGCTGTAGCTGCAGCGGGAACAGATTTTGACCTGAATGGTAACACTAGAAACAAAATTATAGTTCCTACACAAAACCCTGGAACAAGTGTATTCAACGGTATTACAGCAGGAGATCTTGATGTATTAATCGTTGATGAAGATGAAATTAAAATCACTGTAAATAACGCAGTTGGCGTACTTAATCAAGATGCAGTTATCCAAATAGCTTTAGGTGACGTTAAAGTTAGCAGACCATCTTCTGGAACTGCAAACATGAATCTAGAAGCTGCTTCTAACTCAGCGTTCCCAACTGGATCAGTTGCAGTAGCAAGCGTAGATAAAGGTAAGGCTACAATCACTGCTTCTAGCGTTGATTCTTCAAACGATAGCTTCAACTTCAAGCTAAACGTAAAAGAAAATACTGCTGCTGCATTAGTGCAATCAAACGAGTCAATTAAATTAAAATTACCTAACGGTTTCGAATGGACAGGTGCTCCAACTGCTTCTGTTGTTTATGGTAACGCTGTTACAGGAAGTTTCACATATACTTTCCAAGATAATAACAGAACATTAGTAATCGATAACAACGGAGCTGCAACAAACAGCCCATCTTTAGTTGAATTCACTAACATGACTTTCAGAGTTACTGATGAAGATGACGCTAAAAAAGGTGACGTTGTAGCTAAAATCTCTGGCGACACTGATACAGATGTAACTTCACTAGTTGTAGGTAAATATGGTGAATACAAAACTGATTTAGGTACTGGAGATGTTCCTGAAGTACTTGCTGGTAAGGACGAGCAAAAGATTGCTACACTTACAATTAAAGAACAAATCGCTAATACATTTATTGACGGAAGAACTATTTTAGTTAAACTTCCTGAAGCAGCTGTATGGGGAGATATCTCAAATGCTGAAATCGATGTAGATGGAGATGCATCTTTCGAAACTCCAGTAATCACTGGTAACGACGGACGTACATTAAAACTTACAATTGATGGTGAAAGTGCTGTAGGTGACGATCCAACAGTAGTTACAATCGAAGATCTTGAAATCTTAACTAAACCTGGTTACGAAGGAGATATCGAAGTTGAATTCTCTGGTAGTGCAGGTGTAACTGGTAAAGCTAAAGTTGCTACTGCGGTTAACCCATTTGCAATCAAAGCTACATCAGTACCAGAAGTAATTATCGGTCAAGGTGGACAATTATCAGCTGACTTTGTTATCTCTGAAAAAGTTGCTGAATCATTCGAAGATAATGGTACTATCGTAATTG
>JAEWMK010000351.1 GCA_023457235.1 Bacillota bacterium | reverse complement strand
TTTTCCAACAGAGATTAGGGCTTCGGCGGTGGGTGCAGCAATGGCTTTTAGCCGTATAGGAACGGTATTATCTACTTATGCATTGCCAATTTTCATGTCTTCTCATGGCATTGGGCCAACAATGATGATTGGGGTAGCTATTTCAGTACTTGGGTTGATTATTTCAATAGCAATGGCTCCTGAGACAAAAGGATTAACGTTGGCTGAATCAAGTTCGGTGAATATTAAACATAAAGAAAATAAGTATGCTTAAACCATTGTTAATTCAACAGAAAAGAAATGAAAGCCGGTAATGGGTTTAATCCTAGCTACCGGCTTCTCTAATACCAAAAAAATATGCAATATCAATGAGAGGTCCATTTATGAAACAGCTTCGAGGAATTATTCTAATTATTACTGCCGCAACTTTTTTCGGATTTATGCCAATATGGACCAAACTGGCCTATGCAACCGGCCTCTCTATTTCGGAAATTAGCTTTCTTCGTTTTGGTCTAGCTGCGGCTATGATAAAAATAGTAATACACTATCGCAGAATTGATTGGCATGTAAAGAAACAACAGGTAGGACCGTTGTTATTATCAATTTTCATCGGCTATATAGCCACTAATCTTACTCTATCATTATCTTATAAATATGTAAGCTCCGGCATTGCTACATCACTGCATTACTTGTTTCCAGTAATTATTATGCTGCTAGCTTATTATATTTATCATGAAAAATTAAACTTTCATAAATGGATGGCTTTAGTAACATCTTTGACAGGTATCATTCTTGTAGCTAGCCCATGGGGTAGTAATTTTTCACTACGAGGAGTTGCCCTTGCGATTAGTTCAGCAGTATTTTTTGTCATTTATGTATTGTTAATCAATCATCATCAGCTAAAAAAGATGGACAGCCTTGTGTTAGCATTCTATTCGTGCCTCATTTCATCGATCGTATTTCTGATACTCATTTTGATTAGAGGGAATTGGTCGACGATGCTTCCGATTACACTGAAAGGTTTTTTTTATACAACTTTGTTAAGCTTTTTTTGTTCATCCATGGCGATGATTTTCTTTATAAAAGGTGTACAAAGCATTGGATCTGTCAATGCTTCTATACTTAGTACATTTGAACCGGTGGTTAGTTTGGTGGCAGGTATTATCATTTTAAATGAACCATTAAGTTTGCATACCTCACTGGGTTCCATCATGATTATTTCAGCAGTTATTCTGATTGGATATTTAAATTTAGCTGAAGATTACTACTCCCGTGAAAGAAATAAAAGTAGCTATAAAAGTAATGCAAAATAAAAAAATCGTACTAGCAGGCTTTGTTGCTAATACGATTGGGGAGTTATTCGATATGAATCTCATGCTGAATATCAATGTCTAAACGCTTTAACTTATAATATAAACATTGTCTTGACAGATTAAATTCTTTAGCGGTTTTGTTAATATTGCCGTTATTTCTTTTCAATGCTTCTGTCAAAATATCCTTTTCAACCTGTTGCATCATTTGTTTATAATCATTAAATTTCGAGACAATGATCGGCGGTATATTTTTCTTGAGTGTCTTATCCTGAAGAAAAGGCGGTAAATGCTGAGCTTGTAAGGAAGTATCATTAGAATCAACCATGTTCATTGCATGTTCGATACAATGGCTTAATTCACGAACATTTCCCGGCCAGTTATAGCTTTCCATTATTTGAACTACTTCTTCGGATATCCTGTTAATTTTTCTCCCTAAGATTTTATTATATTTTTTTATATAACACCAAGATAATGTGGTAATATCCTCCTTTCTGTCTCGTAAAGGTGGAATATCTAAAGTGACCACAGCAAGTCTGTAATAAAAATCACTTCTTAGTTTTTCAGTTTCAATGGCTTCGATTGGATCTATATTCATAGCACTAATAATTCGAGGGTTTACAGGTATTTCCTTGTTGCCACCGACCCTGCGAATCCGATTTGTTTCCAATGCTCTCAATAATTTGGCCTGAAGTACGATACTCATAGAATTAAGTTCATCAAGAAAAAGAGTCCCATTTTTTGCTTCTTCGAACAATCCTGCTTTATCCATCGCTCCAGTATAGGCTCCTTTCGTTGTTCCAAATAGAATACTTTCCAATAGGTTGTCCGGTATGGCCGAACAGTTGATAGCAACAAAAGGCTCCGCGGCTCTTGAACTGTAGTTATGAATACTTTGGGCAAAGAGCTCCTTTCCTGTTCCCGTTTCTCCTAGTATCATAATACGTGATTCCGAACTGGCCATTTTTTTTGCACTATTAATTACTCCTTGCAATTTTTCCCCAGAACCAATAATATCATCAAAAATAAACTGGGTTCCGTTATTGTTCGTTTTCTGCATTTGATTGTAGAGAGCTTTTTGGAGTTGGGATAATTTATCTGTAAGCTCTTTAATTTTGCTTGTATCTCGACTTATGGCAACTGAACCAATTATCTCCTCGTCCGAAAAAACTGGATATATATCCATTACGAGTTCAACAATTTTACCATCTGCTGAAGGATAACTTAATAAAGTATTTTTCATGATCCGTCTTTCATTTATTGCGATCATATGCACACTATTTTGTTCCCCTAGATTGTATACATCCAATACATTTCTTCCTAATATTTCGTTTGTTTTATAGCCGTCTAATTTTTCAAATTCTTTTGAGACGAACACGATTTTACCTGTTGCATCAACGATTGAAAAATAACAATCATTCAAACAACCTAAAGAATTAATAACCAATTTGAATTCAGCGCAAATATCTTTGCAACTTCTTTTAGGTATATTTAAGTCCACTAGAGGCTTGGTGATTACGGCTTTAGTCATTTCTATATCTCCTCCAAGACATTTTATTATTTTAAAAATTACTTAGACTCTAGTAATTTTAAATCTCTTTAACTTTATTTAGCAGAAGTCTCCCACTTCCATAAGTGGTGAGATGAATGCGAATTAGTATTTTAATTCAGTGGGGGTACAAACCCCGGATGAATAAAGTTAAAGCCTCCGGCGGATGCCTCAGATTTTCAGAGGTAGTTTTTCGAGCAAGCTCGAAAAAATCTGGGCGCAAATACGCCAAGGCGCATTTGATTTTTACCAACATAATAATTTTACTACCCATTTTACTTTGTAAATCTTGAAATTCTTACTTATTTGTGACTAATTGGTGGGACACAGAATAGACCGTTGCAAACAAAGGCCGCAGAACCCGACCCCATGTCCCACTCAGAACCCGACCCTGTGACCCATTTTTCAAAAATTTTTGAAATTAGGTGTAGCAATTGTTTCATTTCTGTTATATAATTAAAAACAATAAAATAAATTGTTATATAACAACAAAATTTTAAATAAATACTTAAAAATTTTGAGAAAAGGGGAAATCGGACATGAACAAAATTGATGCGATCGCTCGGAGAATCTTTGGTTGGAAATTAAATAGATGGGATAGATGGTATGATCATGAAAGCCGTACGTTCATCCATGATTCAGAATTCCAGCCTGAAAAAAATCTTGACCATGCGATGTTAATTGTAGACAGATTACAAAAGTTCGGATTTACTTACAAAACAAACGGAACATCTGAGGTAAGCTTTAATGATGCTAAGGGTACCGGAGAAACACTTCCACAAGCAATTACAAATGCGGCTTATTCAATCATCGAAAAAAGCTCAACAGCGGACAGCAGCAGAATTTGGAGTACTTTGTGCTAACATATGAAAAAAGGAGTTCATAAATTTGAACTCCTTTTTTGTTTGACCTTGAACACTCAATAAAGGACTTGCATATGTTAGTAAAAAGGAGTTTTTTTAATGAGTATTCTTTCATTTTTGATCATAGCCATTATTGTTGTGATTATAGCTGCTGTGGCCGAAAAATTATCCCCATTCAGTATGCCGGGAAGTTGGGCAGGGCTATTAATAGCGGGCTTTATTGGTGAATGGATAGGCTCGGTAATTTTCGGACCATGGGGTCCAACGGTTTTGGGGGTTTCGTTGATTCCGGCACTAGTTGGATCATTTATTATTATATTTATCGTCGGTCTTATTGCTGACCTTTTTAAGTGAAATGTATATAATATTAATTATTAAGATAAAAGGGAAGACGTTGACAGGAGATTTCAATGGCTATTACAAACAAACTTTTTAGCAACAATCAACATCAAGCCAATGGATTTTATATTTTACTTACGGCCTTGCTGACGACGTTTGCCGGTGAATTTAGATTCGTTCCTTATGAAGGGGACGCTTTTCGTTTTGGTTTAGGAAGTATCACCTTTTTTCTTCTCATATTAGTTCGACCCCCTGTAGTTTCACTAATACGTATCGGTGTAGCAACTGGGATCACAGTCGTATGTTTTCGGATGATTGAGGATTTTATCCTTTATGAAGTTTTGTTTTCAAAAAGCCTTTTAGAGCATGTCGCGGTCTTTTTATACTATTTTATCTATGCCCTGGGTTTGCATATAATTAAAGTAGAAAAGTATAAAACATTTCCCCTGATATTAGGTGCATGGGCTTCGTTATTTGAGGTTGTTGGGAACGGGACTGAACATTTCGTAAGGCATTTATTATTGGATCAACCGAGTATAGGGTTTAATGATTTTGCAATATTAAGCGGTGTTGCATTACTGAGAAGCTATTTTGTAGTAGGATTGTATGGGTCCATCACCGTTTCCGAACAGAAAAAAAGAGTAGAGGAGCTGCTAAAGGTCGGCTCAGATTTATATGGCGAAACATTATATTTACAAAAGTCAATGAATCATATCGAAAAAATTACGGCAGAGAGCCACGATCTTTATCGGAAGTTAAAGCAGGAAAATCTTAATCAATTAAGTGTACAAGCATTACATATCGCACAAGAAATTCATGAGGTAAAAAAAGATTCCCAGCGAATATTAGCTGGACTTACAAAAATAGGTGAACAGAAAATGGATAACGCTGTCTCACTATCTGATGCCATGAATCTTGTTATAAGTGCCAATGAAAAATATAGTGAGCTTTTAAAAAAGAAAATAGTTTTAAAAGGAAATATCTCGATTGATTATCAAACCGATCAACTAATTCCCCTACTTGCTTTATTAAATAACATTACGGCTAATGCCGTTGAAGCGATTGAAGAAATAGGGGAAATCAATATAAATATATATGAGGAGCAGGAAAGTACGTTTTTTGTTATTGTAGATTCTGGGCCTGGTATTCCAAAAGGAGATCTCCCAATTATTTTTGAACCAGGCTATACAACAAAATACAATGATCATGGTGTTGCTGCCACAGGAATTGGACTTTCCCATGTACAAGAGATTGTTCATACCCTTCAAGGTCAAGTTGAAGTAAATACTTCAGAAAATGGAACTATTTTCAAAATTAAAATCCCATCAATTATTTTGCGAAAGTGAGTGTTTAAAACTGCGGTATTTCATTGTAGATGATGATAGAGCTAGTAGAATGATGTTGAAGAATATTATTACAGAAGGGGATCTTGGGGTTGTAATTGGGGAGGCCGAAAGTGGGGCGAAAGGCCTTAAATCCATTATTACGATGCATCCCGACGTAGTTTTGATTGACTTTCTGATGCCGGAGTTAGACGGAATTGAAACAATTGAATACTTAAAAAGAGAAGGCTTCGAAGGACAATTCATTATGATCTCCCAAGTTGTTAACAAAGACATGGTGGCAGAGGCATATGAAAAAGGGGTCGAATTTTTTATAAATAAACCGATTAATCGTGTAGAGGTCCAAAGCATTTTAAGAAGAACTGCTGAGCAGTTTAAACTAAAAGACTCCCTCCAAGCGATCCAAGAATCCCTCACAAAAATTGGGCTCGGCACAGTTAAAAGAAAGGTTACAGTAAAGGAAACTGTTTTATCAATTTTAAATGATATGGGAGTTATAGGTGAAGCAGGCAGTGATGATGTCGTAGCTATTATTGAATTTTTGATGAACCAAACTGATAAAACAGCCCAATTACCGCCATTGAAGGATTTATATGAAGCAATTGCGATGAAAGGCGAATCTGCCAATGTGGACATTGCAAAAGAAAGCAAAGCAATTGAACAGCGCATACGGAGAACTATACAAGCCGCGATCAATAATTTAGCTTCATTAGGAGCTATTGATTATACTAATCCTGAGTTTGAATATTATGCACCCCGTTATTTTGATTTTCAAGAAGTAAGGAACCATATGATCATGATTGAGGAAGGAAGAAATGATCAGGCAAAATACAAAATTAACATTCGTAAATTTCTTCAGGTATTGTATGTGGAAACCATGAAAAAATTCAGTCAGGGTTAAAAATAAAAAAGGAAATTTTTTTAGCTTATTATGTCGGATTAAGTCGGATTAAGTAGGTTACCCTTAAAATGAGAATGTAAGCGAACTCAGTTATGTAGTAAGCGTTTTCTATATAAAAAAGGGGTGACTTGTTAATGAAGAAAAAGTTTAGCTTTCCTCTTGCTTATCAAATTTTAGCGGGGTTAATTCTGGGTATTATCGTAGGTGCGATTTTTTATGGACACCCAGGAGTGGATACGTACTTAAAGCCACTAGGAACAATCTTCCTTAATTTAATTAAAATGATTGTAGTTCCAATTATTGTTTCTACTCTAGTTATCGGGGTAGCAGGAACTGGCGATCTTAAACAATTAGGTAAACTTGGTGGTAAAACACTAATTTACTTTGAAATTGTTACAACGATTGCAATTCTAGTTGGTTTATTTGCTGCAAATATTTTTCAACCTGGTGCAGGCATCGATATGTCTCAACTTACAAAAACAGACATCGGCAGCTATGTTGAAACAACAGAACAAGTTTCAGGTGAAAGCCATGGTGTATTAGACATTATTGTAGGCATAGTTCCAACAAACGTTGTATCAGCAATGGCAGATGGAAACATGCTTGCTATAATCTTCTTCTCTGTAGTATTCGGATTAGGGGTAGCTGCGATTGGTGAAAAAGGGAAACCAGTGCTTGCCTTCTTCGAGGGTGTAGCAGATGCAATGTTCTGGGTAACAAACTTTGTAATGAAGTTTGCTCCATTCGGTGTATTTGGCTTAATTGGTGTGACAGTTTCTAAATTTGGTTTAGCATCTTTAGTTCCACTTGGAAAATTGATGATTCTTGTTTATGTAACGATGGCGTTCTTTATTTTGGTAGTACTAGGTGGTATCGCTAAATTAGTTGGCATCAATATTTTCCACATTTTCACTGTATTAAAAGAAGAGCTACTATTAGCTTATTCAACATCAAGCTCTGAAACAGTGTTACCAAAGATCATCGAGAAAATGGAAAAGTTCGGTTGTCCAAGAGATATTGTTTCATTTGTTGTCCCAACGGGTTATTCCTTTAATCTCGATGGTTCAACCTTATATCAAGCACTTGCAGCTATTTTCATCGCACAAATGTATGGTATTAATCTAAGCATTAGTGAACAGATTACATTAGTATTAGTATTAATGGTTACATCTAAAGGTATTGCTGGCGTACCGGGCGTATCATTCGTAGTACTTTTAGCAACACTAGGAACAGTAGGAATTCCATTAGAGGGGCTTGCTTTCATTGCTGGAGTTGACAGACTTCTTGATATGGCACGTACAGTTGTAAACGTATGTGGTAACTCACTTGCTGCAATCGTTATGTCAAAATGGGAAGGTCGTTTCGACAATACGAAGAGAGAACAATACTATGCTTCCATCAAAAATGCAGCTTAATAGTAATAATAAAAACTGGCACTGGAATGAGGTGTCAGTTTTTATGTTTTTTGGAAAATTAGTATTATTATTGTAATTTGACAATTTTGAAGGAATAGTATATAAATATAATATAAAACAATTGAATAATAACCTCACTTTTTCAATCGGTGGGGTAGAGGTGCGATATTTAA
>JAEWMK010000350.1 GCA_023457235.1 Bacillota bacterium | reverse complement strand
AGGAGAGGCTTGAGTTATGTAATAGGTATAATGCTGGTGAACGTGACATATTTCTGATTTCCTTAAAGGCAGGTGGGACAGGACTTAATTTAACCGGTGCAGACACCGTTATCTTTTACGATAGCTGGTGGAATCCTGCCGTCGAAGAACAAGCTGCTGACCGCGCGCATCGCATCGGCCAAACACAAACAGTTCAGGTAATCAAGCTTGTAGCCAAAGGGACCATTGAGGAAAAGATGAATGAATTGCAAGAGAGAAAGCGACATCTGATAGAGGAAGTCATTGATCCGAAAAATGAACAATTTGGGACGCTTACTGAAGAAGACATCCGGGATTTGTTGAGTTAGTTTTTTAGCCCTCAACCAAAATGAAACACGGGAACCGATTTGTCCCCGTGTTCCTATAAAATAAAATACTGAACAAAAGTAAAAAAGGCTAAAAAAGAAAAGTTATAGATACTGAATGTCAGTAAATACTTTTTTGTTTCTTCAGGATTTACCTGAATATATAGTTTGTAAGAGATGACGCTGGCCATCGAAGCAATGATGGTTCCTAGTCCTCCGATATTTACTCCCAATAATAATGGTTTCCAATCGGTTGTGAATTCCGCCAGGAGGATTGAAGCAGGGACATTACTGATCAATTGGCTTAACAAAATGGAACTGAAATAGACGGAACTTGAATCTTTTAAACTTGCACTGGCAATCGCCTGTACCGCATTTGTATGCGAAATGTTTCCAACAAAAATGAAAAGACATATAAAAGTTAAAAGTAAGGAATAATCAATCTTCATCAATAACTTTTTATTAAAAAGAAAAACGGTTACCAAGGTGACGATGAACGCAATTTGAAAACTTATGACCCCGAAAATAGACGCAATGATGACAGCCAAAACTAGTCCCAAAACCATTGCTGCTTTTCGATTCTCGACCTGTATTGGAGCCAGATCCACTTTCAATTGCTTCTCATGAAGTCTATGAATCCAAAAATAAAGAGCCACAATCCCTAGAACTGCGATGGAGAAGGCGGTGTAAAAAAAAGTCGTCGGGTTTAGTCCATAATGAGCATAGATAAATAAATTCTGGGGATTTCCCATGGGTGTCAAGCTACTCCCAATATTGGCAGCAATGGTTTGCAGAATAATCGTCTCCATCATGGGCGTACTTGTCCGTTTGCTGATAACAAGGGTCAATGGTACAAAAGTCAGTAACGCCACATCGTTTGTGACAAACATAGAACTAAAAAAACATAAGAAAATGAGAATAGCTGAAACCGATTTGCTACTATTACAGCTAGTTACGATACTAATCGCGATTTTGTCCAGTACTCTATGTTCATCAAGTGCTTTAACAGCCAGCATCAAATTAAATAGACTGACCAAAACATGAATATTAATATACTCCAATTTTGGAGGATGAATGAAACAACTTGCAATTGCTAACAAAAGCGAAATCGTAAAAACCTTGTCTTTTATGAAAAAGCCAAAATTTATATTTATTTTTTTCTTATTTTGAACAAGTACAGATTCTTTCACATGCCACCACCGGAACTTTAAATAGTAGAAAAACAATGATATGATTCTAACATGTACAAAGTGGATTGGAAATAAGTTAAATGCAAGTATTTAATTTTGAACAAAAGGAACTGATGTATAATGAAATCATTAAAACCATCTGATATTTTAAGTGGGAATACGTACAGTTATTTAGAAGTTTTCAATGTTACAGATGGGCATAAAAAAATAATTTCATTTCTTTTTGCTATCATCGTTTTGGCTTTGATTTTGTCAGGTTGTGGCACTCGTGAGGAAAATGAAGACAATGCATCTAATAATAATACGATGGGATCGATTCCAAAAACAGGGTACCCTGCAGATGTTAAAGAGCGTCCGGTTGTAACGATGACAATGGCGAATGGACACAGAATTATCCTTGAGTTGTTTCCAGAAGCAGCTCCCAATACAGTGGCAAATTTCATTTCATTGATTAAAGAAGGTTATTATAATGGGCTTATTTTCCATCGGGTGATTCCAGATTTCATGATTCAGGGGGGAGATCTAAGTGGAAATGGTAGTGACGGTCCTGGATACTCCATTGAAGGTGAATTTAGGTCAAATGGATTTGAAGCAAATACCGTAAAGCATAATCGCGGTGTGATTTCGATGGCGCGGACAAACGATCCAAATTCAGCAGGTTCCCAGTTTTTCATAATGGTCCAAGAAGTTTCACACCTTGATGGAGAGTATGCAGCTTTTGGAAAGGTCATTGAAGGGATGGAAACCGTAGATGAAATTGTATCCGTTGAAAGAGATAAAATGGACAAGCCGTTAAAGGAACAGAAAATCGAATCTGTAACTGTTGATACGAAAGGCTATGATTATCCGGAACCTGTAGTGGTTCAATAAAGATACATTGCTTTCTCCTATAGTTTGGAGAAGGCTTTTTTATATTAAGTTATCATAGTGATGAAATCTTAGAAATGATATATGGTAAAATTATACTGTATTCAATTGAGTAAGTATTTTTTTAATTGTGATTTACTTTGTTGAAGTAAATCTAGTAATCGGTCGGATAACAAAATAACCAAAAATTTTTTGCAGAACTGGGGTGAAAACATGAAACAAGGAATTTACGAGGAAATTATTAATACAAAACTTAAAACCGAACTTGCTACATTAGATATAGATAATTACGAAGTAGAGAAGGAGTCACTTGATCCTGAAGAAGCTAGAAAACTACTTTCATCGTATATCTCGGCCGTAACTAGGCGTGCTCTTAAATTTGTCAGGGACAACGAAAGTGACGACCGTCAAGCATTGCTAGACCAAATCCGGACATGTAATGACGTTATCACAGTCCTTAGTGAAAAACTTGATGAAGAGGATTTTAATGAATTACAAATAGAAGAGGAGGGCGAAGTGCTTACCTCCGTTTATTCAAAACTAAATTCGATTAGAAGCATCAAGAAAGGTGAAGTGATTCGTCCCGTTACGCCGATTTCGCAAAGCACCTTATTTACCGGCTCTAATTATGAACCGAACATGCTTGGGGAATTGAAAAAGGAAATTTTAACGGCTGACTCTATTGATCTGCTTATTTCATTTATCAAATGGAGTGGCCTCCGTTGTATTATAGAAGAACTCCAAACTTTTACTAATCAGCCAGGCAAAGAACTAAGGGTCATAACTACATCGTATATGGAAGCCACGGATTATAAGGCGATCATCGAACTGAGCAAGTTGCCAAATACTGAAATCAAAATCTCTTATGATGTTGATCGCACAAGGCTCCATGCCAAAGCTTATATGTTCAAAAGAGAAACCGGCTTCAGCACTGCCTATATC
>JAEWMK010000349.1 GCA_023457235.1 Bacillota bacterium | reverse complement strand
CACTTCCAGCCGATGAACTGGAGCAAAAGTTTCCTGAAATTTACGATAAAGCCAAGCTTTGGACTAAGGTTATTGACTAAAATAAAAAACCAAACTTGACACAAAGATGTTTAAAAATCGACACAGAGATGCTATAATTATAATATTCAGACAAAATGAAACGGAAGGGAAGTATTTGGATTTGTATCGTGCTGGGACTGCTTTATTACTCGGGTTAGGTTTAATTTTAGTTGAGGCTTATATTGTTATGGTCATTAAAGACTACAATGCGGTCAGACTTGGTACTATTGGACAATTCTTAACTGTATGGGTTATTAATTCATTATTGGTGTTCGCGGTATTGACAGACATCAAACAATGGTTGTCCAAGCGCGGTAATACAGGTTTACAACATGAACTTTAATATTTCTGTATATTTTAGGGGCTGTTCCATGTGGACAGTCTCTTTTTTGTTTATAACATAAATGCATACCCATTATTCAAATTATATATTTTCAAAATAGGTCGAAAACTCTTATAATGAAAATAGTAAACAAAAATAGAGATTAGAAAATACATTTATGTTCAGGAGAGAACTATCTTATTAAGAAACGATTTAATTTAGGAGGAAATAGAAAATGACTAAATATGTAAAAATCGGTAATTTGCAGGTAGCTTCGATCCTTCAAGATTTTATTAATCAGGAGGCCCTTCCGGGAACACGGGTCACCGCTGACCAGTTTTGGAATGGGTTGGAATCACTAATAAAAGATTTATCACCCGAAAATAAGACATTATTAGCCCGTCGTGACGAGCTGCAAAGAAGAATTAATGAATGGCATTTGAAAAACAAGGATTCATTTGAATTTGAAAACTACAAATCCTTTTTACAAGAAATCAATTATCTTGAACAAGATGTAGAAGATTTCGAGATTGCTACTCAAAATGTAGATAATGAGATTGCGATCCAGGGCGGCCCACAGCTTGTAGTGCCAGTCGATAATGCACGCTATGCAATCAACGCAGCCAATGCCCGTTGGGGAAGTCTTTATGATGCACTTTATGGAACGGATGCCATCAGCGAAGAAAACGGAGCAGATAGAAGCGGTGCTTATAACCCTATACGTGGTGAGCTTGTTATTAATTTTGCTAAAGATTTCCTTGATCAAACGATTCCTTTAAATAATGGATCTCATAAAGAAGCGGCGGCATACCAGATTGTAGATAATCAATTATATGTACTTCTTACAAACGGAGAAACTACAACTCTTAAAGACAAAGAAAAAGTGATTGGCTATCAAGGTGAAGCACAAAACCCTTCTGCAATTTTATTTAAAAATAACCGCCTTCATTTTGAAATTCAAATCGATCGGGAACATTCTATCGGTAAAACCGACAGAGCTGGCGTAAAAGATGTGCTTATGGAAGCTGCAACGACAACGATTATGGATTTTGAAGATTCCATCGCAGCTGTTGACGCTGAAGATAAAGTAGGCGTGTATCGCAATTGGTTAGGTCTTATTAAAGGTGACCTTGCAGCAACTTTCCAAAAAGGCAATAAAACTATGACACGTGTCATGAATTCTGATCGCACCTATACATCCCTAACTGGTGATACGATTACGCTTTCCGGAAGATCATTAATGTTTTGCCGTAATGTAGGACATTTGATGACAAGTAATACTGTTTTAGATCAAAATGGTGAAGAAGTTCCAGAAGGAATTTTAGATGCAGCAATTAGCAGTTTAATTTCAACACATGAGTTGATAGGAAATTCTAAACATGTAAATTCACAAAAGGGTTCCATCTATATCGTTAAACCAAAAATGCACGGTTCTGAGGAAGTTGCCTTTGCCAACAAGCTGTTTGAACGTGTTGAAGATATCCTTCAGTTGGAACGCAACACCATTAAAATCGGTGTTATGGACGAAGAGCGCCGTACTTCATTGAACTTGAAAAATTGCATTTATGAAGTTAAAGACCGAGTTGTATTCATTAATACCGGGTTCCTTGATCGTACTGGTGATGAAATGCATACTTCAATGGAAGCAGGCCCAATGATTCGTAAAGGTGATATGAAGTCTGCTACATGGCTTGGCTCTTATGAAAAATCTAACGTAAATGTAGGCTTAACTTGTGGACTTCAAGGTCACGCCCAAATCGGTAAAGGGATGTGGGCTATGCCAGATTTAATGGCCGAAATGCTAAAGCAAAAGATCGGCCATCTAAAAGCAGGCGGCAATACAGCATGGGTACCATCACCAACGGCTGCCACCCTACATGCACTGCATTATCATCAAGTAAATGTAATTGATATTCAAAATGAAATTGCTAAAAACATTACAGATCTTCGTGATGATATTCTACAATTGCCGATCGCAGGAAATCCAAACTGGTCACCGGAGGAAATCCAACAAGAGCTTGATAACAACTGCCAGGGTATTCTCGGCTATGTTATTCGTTGGGTTGAACAAGGCGTAGGTTGCTCTAAAGTACCGGATATCAACAATATCGGATTAATGGAAGACAGAGCAACACTTCGTATTTCCAGCCAACATGTTGCGAACTGGTTACATCATGGGATTTGTACGAAGGAGCAGGTAGAAGAAACATTGAAGCGGATGGCCAAAGTAGTTGATGAGCAAAATGAAGGTGATTCTGCTTACCGTCCAATGGCACCGGATTATGACAGCTCTGTAGGCTTCCAAGCTGCTTGTGACCTTATCTTTAAAGGCTATGACCAACCGAGTGGTTACACTGAGCCAATCCTACATCAAAGACGTGCGGAGGCAAAAGCTAAATTTGCCGTTAAACACTAAATAAAAACAAGTATGAGTATAGTCGATTGGCATACCTTCACTTCGCTGTTGCTCCAAGTGCGGGAGCAAAGGCTCGCTCAGGCATACCAACCGACAATTTTTTTCACACTGAAAAAAGACATGAGGGCATTTAAATGCCTTCATGTCAAACTAATGTAGATCGTCCGTAAACTTTTTTGACATCTCAATAAATTCTTGAACAGCAAAGGACTGATATTTACTTTTCTTCCAAATCATTCCTAGTTCTAAATTAATTTCCGGATGTTCGAAAGGTATGGCAATAATATCATTTTTTAATTCCTGACAAATTTTGCTCGGTAACAATGCTATTCCGAGTTTTGCTCCGACCATCTCAACAATAAAGTCCTTCTGAGAAGTTTCACAGACAACATTAGGTGTAAATTCATTTTTCAAACAAACATCTAGGATTCGATCATGAAGTGAAAAATCTTTTCGATATAGGATAAACGGTTCGTTTTCTAACTGAGAAAAATTGATAACTTGATTAGCGGCTAACGGATTTTCTTTGTGAACGATGACCATTAACGGATCTTTTAAAAGTTTAATAATTTCAAAGCTATCATTTTTAATCGGGATATTACAAATTAAACCAATATCTAAATTTCCATCCTCTACTCCCTCTTTTATTACCTTCGAACCAACTTCAGTAAGATGTATGTCAATTAAAGGGTAAGTTTCTTTATATTGACTGATTAAAGTGGAGAAAAAAGCTGCTCCCATGATCGGTGGAATCCCAATTTTAACTTCGCCTTTCTTTAATTCAGCAATATTATTCAATTCCGATGTCAAATTATGAAAGGCATCTAAAACATTTTTTGTATTAATTAAGACAGCTTTCCCTGCATCTGTCAGCTCAAGTTGTTTTGGCGAACGATAAAATAAAGGGACCCCCAACTCACCTTCCAAATTTTGAATTGCCTTACTTAAAGATGGCTGGGATACATGTAGTGTTGATGCTGCCTTTGTAAAGCTTAAGTGTTTGGCTACCTCAGCAAAGTATTCTAAATGCCGAATATCCAATTCATTCACCCCGTTTAGAATTCATATTCCCTCTTATAGTCGGTCAAACTTATAATCATCTGTTATATACTTATCTATAAAGTGAATAATTCGGTCTTCATAAGCTTTCTTTTGATGTTTGTAATTTCGAATATGTCCACCTTTTTTTGTAATCCATAATTCTGCGTTAGGAGCATTATGATAGATTTGCTCACTTTCTTTGTACGAAATAGCCCCGTCCTTTTTGCTGTGAATGAGCATTAGACCCTTGTCCTTATAGGCTTTAGCCGCAACGTACGGTTTAACCTCTTTTAAATCTAAATCAAGAAAAACATTTTCCGCAATATCGATCATATACTTGCCAATCGGGTTTGGAAGACCTGTCCAGTACGTAAAGTTTTTCTTCGTGTATTCCTCCAAGTCTGCAAATGGGCTGTCAGCAATAACAGCTTTCACATCATCTGACTCACTTCCGACTATGATCGAAGTAGCTGCCCCCATTGACCAACCAATAAGGGCAATATTATGAATTCCTTTTGTTTCTTTTACATATTGAATAGCTGACATTAAATCCGTTCTTTCTTTTGCTCCGATCGTTGTGTAGCTTTTCTCGGACTCACCGCTATTGCGGAAATCATACATAAACACATGAAAGCCTTCAGTTGAAAACCTTTTTGCAAGTTTAAGCGTATCAATCGGCATATTTTCTCTGTTATCTCCATAGCTATGGGAAAAAATCACTGCCTTCTGGCTAATAAAATCATGATTTGTACTTGGTATCCACCAACCTTTTAACCGGACATCATCATAAATATTAGGAAAAGTTATATTCTCATATTCTAAATCATATTTTGAAGGCAGCTGCAAGATGGCAAGTTTCATGGGGTTCATGACCTTATAACCTGCATATATCGATACCCCGGTTACAACAATAATTAATACTAAAAAGACTATTAAAACGTCTAATAAAAGGGCTCTTCTTTGATCTTTTGTTAAAATAAGGATTGATCTCATGATGGCTCACCATTTCTGCTTTTATCTCTTATATTTATTATTATAATATATTTTCAGAAAAATTAGTTAAAAACAAGCAAAAAAGCGTCTCAATTTAGAAAATTGGAGACGCCATAAAATATTATAATATTCGTAAATTATAAGACAATGTAACCGTGTGTATCGCTAATAATAAAAATTAATCAACATTTATTAGATATCTTTTTGTTATATTAATATCATTATGTCCAGCAAGCTGGGCCACTACTGCAATGTCCAACCCTTTTTCAATTAAATCCCTGCAAAATGTATGACGCAATTTATGTGGATTAATTTCATATTTTTCTAACATATATTGAATAGATCTTGTCGTTAATCGATTATTCTGTTTTGAAATAAATAACGGTCCTTCATAATCCTCCGGTAACGTTTCCAAATAATTCTTCAATACCTTCAGCGCATCCTTTGGAATCGGGACTATTCGTTTCTTATCCCCCTGGGGATTCGTAATCGTTACTGTTCCTATTTGTCCATTTATATTAATATCACTGCGATCTAAATTACATAATTCAGTTAATCGTACTCCTGTATACAAAAGCATATTCACGATTGAAGTATTTCGAATATCTTTATCTTTTTCTACATCTTTTAAAAGCTTTATCCGTTCATCTTCTTTTAAAAACTCAGGGATAGTTTGATAAATGTTTTTCTCTTTTTCCTTGCGTTTAATATTATCCGCAATTGCCGGATGGTTCAGGAACTGGGCAAATACACGAATAGTTGCATATATTTTATCAATTGTTGATGCACTTTTTCCTTCTGCCTCAAGCTCATTCATATAATCTTGAATACTGCTACGACTAAGCTTCCCTAAACTTAAATTTCTTTCTTCCAACCAATAACTCAATTTTTGAATAGCACTTTTGTAAGTATGAATTGTATTAGGAGATTTCTCTTGATGAAATAGCCATTCTTCAAAACTATCAAATAGACTAGCATCTGAATTCAAATTGATCCCCCCATTACCAGGCTATTCCCATTATACTCTTATTGTTCGTGGAAGTAAAATAATAATATAGAATTATCAAAATTTTAATGATGTTAAACCTTTTCAACCTTTACCGTACGGTTTCTTCCTAAATTTTTCGCGCAATAAAGAGCATCATCTGCTTTTACTATCATTAATTTGGGCTCCGGGTTTACAGTTTCACTGGACACAACCCCAACACTAATGGTTACATATTGACTGACTTTTGATTGGCTATGAAGAATTTTTATATTCTCAACAGCCTTTCTTACCTTCTCAGCAACTTTTGCAGCACCTTTCAGGTCCGTTCCAGGAAGAACGATGGCGAATTCCTCTCCCCCATATCTTGCAAACAAATCACTTGAACGATTAATTTTCATGCTAATCGTGTTTGCAATAAGCTTTAAACAATCGTCGCCTGCTTGATGCCCATACGTATCATTGTATAATTTGAAGAAATCAATATCGAATAAAATAAGTGAGATTGGTAGACCGCTATCCTTAGATCGGGCACATTCAACTTCCATAAACTCATCGAATCTCCGTCGATTCGCAATCCCCGTCAGTCCATCCATTGTAGATAACTGTTTTAAGAATTCATTGGTTCGCTGAAGCTTCTCTTCAAATAATTTTCTCTCTGTAATGTCCCGGGAAACGGCTATAAATCCAGCAATCTTATTTTCTTCTTGGTCATAAAAGGCTTTGATCGTGCTTTCTAGAACAATAAAGTTTCCATTTTTCTTTTGCATTTCATAGCTAAATGTATATATTTCACCTTTTTTCAAATTTAACACCTGATGATCCACTAAATTAATAATACTCCTTGTTTTCGGCGGATTTTCAACGAATCTTTCCATTAATTCATTGGGTGTATAGCCGAGGATGTTTTCTACTATTGGCGAAATATACACAATAGAACCGTCTGCGTCATGACGTGAAATAATATCTGTTGAGTTTTCTGTGATAAATCGATAACGTTTTTCGCTTTCGATCAAATCCATCTCAATCCGTTTTTGTTTTGTAATATCGATAGCATAGCCAATAATTCCAACTACAACATGATCAACAATGATTGGAACAGCCGTTACATTCATATCAAGTAAATGACCGTCTTTGTGAACAATCTTCGTATAAAAACTAACGGAATTCCCTTGTAGTACTTTTGAAAATTGCTCATTAATAATGGGATATTGGTTTTTATCAATAAAACTATACATTGGTTTTCCAATAAGTTCCTCAACCTTATAACCGGAAACTGTTTCCGTAACTTTATTTAATTTATGAAAATGTCCATAAAGATCTAATGAAAAACATATTTCTGGATTATTCTGAAATAACGATTGATAACGTAGCTTACTTTCTTTTAATTCAGTATTCAGCTTGATTAATTGATCCTTAAAATGAATTTCATTTGTTTTATCAGTTATGATTGAGAATAATAGTTTTCTTTCTCTGATATTAACAACCGATGAAAATACTCCAACATCTCTGACCGTTCCATCAACCAACCTATGCTTAAACATAAATTCTTTATTTTCACCGCGTTGAACCTGCTCCATTCTTTTGAACAGCTCCCCGTTGGCTAAGCTATTTATATCTTTTATTTTCATATCTTTTAAAATTTCAATTGGGTAGCCGTAAAATTTACTTGCTGCCGGATTGGCATCTATTATTCTTCCATCATTTTCAGGGTCAATTAATAGCATGATCGCACTATGGGAATTAAATATATCCGTCCATAGATCATTTTTGTATAGTAATGCCTCTTCAAAAAGCTTAGTACTTGTTATATCGAATAATGTAGCAAAACCAATATACTCGCCATTTTGATTAACAGTTGTCGTCCCGATTTTCAGCCAACGGACTTCATTACCTTTTGTATAAAATTTATACGTATACTCTTTATTAGGCATTTTATTTATCAATCTATTTTGAATGCCTGCCATAAATGGCTCTTTGGCGTCCTTTTCAAAAAATTCCCAAACGTATTTATTTTTAAGATCTTCCTCATTATATCCACTCATGATAAAAAACGCTTCATTCGCATATATAAATTTTTCCTTATATAAAACCATTGGAACTGGAGATGCATTTAAAAAATTAAATTCCATGTGCCTCGCTCCTTTTGCACCTTTTAGAAAAAATATCCTTTCTATCATTTTAATATAAGATTTGTCACTATATAATACTTTTGTTCTTTGTTACTGAATTTGTAACAGACTGTCTAATCATGCAGCCTTTCAAAAATTTATAATGAAAATAATGCATTTACATAATAATGTAACAGGATAGGTGATAAGGATGGAAAAAAAAGGACATCCACATGAAATGGGACATGGAACGATGATCGATTATAATCTGAATCCATTTATAGTAATTTGGGAGGTTACAAGAGCCTGCCAGTTAAAATGTGTTCATTGCAGGGCCGATGCACAAACGAAGCCAGACCCAAATGAATTAAGCCATTATGAGGGAATTAAGCTGATTGACGAGATTTACGAAATGGATAATCCTATGCTTGTTTTTACAGGTGGGGACTGCATGATGAGGGAGGATCTATTCGAGCTTGCCGATTATGCAGTCAAAAAAGGAATGCGCGTTTCTATGGTACCTAGTGCCACTGATAATGTTACTAAGGATAAAATGGAAAAAGCGAAATCAGTCGGTCTGTCCCGCTGGGGCTTTAGCCTTGATGGACCAACACCTGAAATCCACGACCATTTCCGAGGCACGCCTGGTTCATTTGAGCTGACTTTAGAAAAAATAAAATACTTAAATGAGCTTGACATGCCGTTGCAAATAAATACGGTGATTTCGCGCTACAATTATAATCATCTTGAACAAATGGCCGAGCTTATAAAAGATTTAAAAGCGGTGATGTGGTATATTTTCCTGCTTGTTCCGACTGGTCGCGGTCAACTCGAAGATTGCCTAACACCGGCAGAACATGAAAAGGTATTTTTATGGTTATATGAATTAAGTAAAACAGCACCTTATGATATTAAGACTACAGCTGCCCAACATTATCGTCGAGTCGTTATTCAACAAAAAGCAAAAGAACATAAAATTACCAAAGGTGAAATTCACTATGTGGACAGTATTACGACAGATGCGGCCTCGCTGGTGGATGGTCTAAAGCGTGCACCAAAAGGAGTAAATGACGGCAATGGCTTCATCTTTGTTTCGCACACAGGTGATGTAATGCCAAGTGGATTATTGCCATTGAAGGTGGGGAATGTGCGTGAAACACATTTAAAGGAAATTTATCGTGAAGCACCGATTTTAAAGGAGTTACGTAATCCAGACCTTTATAAAGGAAAATGCGGCGTCTGTGAGTTCCGTAATGTATGTGGCGGCTCCCGTTCCAGAACCTATGCTATCACCGGTGATTACTTAGAAAGCGAGCCTTTCTGTGTTTATATTCCGGAAGCCTTGCGGAAGAAAGAAAGTTCATTGATTTAAAACAGTTGATAGGAGAATACAAAGTTAAAATGCGGCCAGGATTCACTTGCTTCTGGCCTGCCTTGGCCGCATTTCGAAATTTTCCTACTAGGTTTAGCCCTCAGCTGCTAGGTAGGGTTATCTACACCCAGCAATCCATATTTCACTTTGAAGCGCTCAAGGATGGTTTTCCACCTTGTACCAAAGACGTACAAGAAAAATAGATTGGACAAGGCATGTGCTAAATCAAAATAAAAGCTTGATGCCATTCCTGCCAACACTATTCCGATCGTAATATTCTCCCCGAACCCAACAACATACCATAAATCCATAATCCAGCCGAATAAAAAGCCCCAGATAAAACCGAATGGGAGTATTAATAGCCTTCTCCGAGCCCAGAGCCAATCCTTTAATAACCCAGCAGAAAGCCCCATCATCCCCCATGAAAACATTTGCCAAGGCGTCCACGGCCCTTGCCCTAGAAATAAATTGGATACTAAAGCTGCAATTGCTCCAACTAAGAAGCCCGTTTCTGCACCAAATACAATCGCCGCCATAATAATTACAAACGAAGTGGGCTGAACGCTAGGTAACGCTGCAAAGGGAACACGGCTGACAGCAGCAATTGCAGCTAAAATGGCAATTAACACAATTCCTCTTGAATCAAGCTCCTTTCTTTCAAACCGAGCAAAAAAAGGAAACATGATAACAAACAGGGTCAAAAAGCTAAGAAGCATATAATGGTCTCCTTCTAGGAGCACCATTACAAACAATAAAAGAACGACTAATAATGTGGAAATAATTAATAGCAGCCTACTGCGTCCCATGCCTTTAACACATCCTCATAATTTAGTGCTTGAGGAAGATTGCCTCGCACCAACCTATTAATAGCTGTAGTATAAAAATAATTGTCGCTAAACATTTCTCTCGCCGTACCTTCAGCCACAATCGAACCTGCAAACAAAAGTGAACAATGATCCGCGTATTTTGCAGCAAATTCAATATCATGTGTAACCATTAATATGGAGATCCCCTTTCGTTGCAGCTCCTTTAATAAATTGCCGACATCCAACTTCAAGATCGGATCAAGCCCCTTTGTTGGCTCATCAATTAGTAAAATCTCTGGTTGTTTCAATAGAACGCAAGCCAGTGCCAGCTTTTGTCTTTCTCCCCCGCTCAAATCATATGGGTGTTTATGCAACGCCCCCTCTAACCCGAAAAAATCAATCGCTTCAGCCAAAGCGTTAGTCGAACGTTTTCCATCAACCAACTCTTCAGCAACAGTTAACTCTTCCTTTACGGTGTCTTGCGTAAATAGGGCCAGTGGATTTTGTGACAGATACCCAATTTTCTTATAACGTTCACGTACTTTCATTTTATGTAGGGGTTCACCCTCGATCAAAACCTTTCCACGCCTTGGATCCTCGATACCGGCTAAAATCTTAAGTAATGTTGACTTCCCAGCACCATTCCCACCAATAATCGCTGAAAACAGACCCTTCGTCATTCCATATTGAACACCTTCCAACACCATCTTGCCGTTTCGATCATACTGAAAAAAGACATCCTTGCATTCAAGAATCGAAGTCCCTGTTAATTCTTTTTTATTAATTAATAATTCCCCATGCATTTCTTTTGAAAAATGCCGATCATTTTGCTTTAAAAGCCATTTTCTCCCTTCTCTAACAGTAATCGGAACTTGATCCTGTAACGGCCAGTTTTCACTACTGATTAGAAATAGCTTCGTGATTTCGGGTAAATATTGAAAGTAAACATCATTTTTGTCAATTTGCTTAATCACATGCTGTGGTGTGTCCTGTAGCTTTATTTTTCCATCCTCTAAAATGACAACGCGGTCAACAATCGGAAAAACTTCCTCTAATCGATGTTCAATAATAACGATTGTCGTATTAAACTCTTGATTAATACGATGGATCATTTGTAAAAATTCCCGTGCAGCAATTGGATCAAGCTGAGCTGTTGGCTCATCTAAGAGCAATAACCGGGGCTGTAAAAGCAAGATCGAAGCTAAATTTACAAGCTGCTTCTGTCCGCCTGAAAGCTCATGAATGGACATGTTCAACCAAGCTTCAATGCCAAAAAACGAAGCCATTTCTGCCACTTTTTTTCGAATTTCAAAGGTTGAATAACCAAAATTCTCTAATGAAAAAGCAAGCTCATGCCAAACTGTACTAGTCACGATTTGATTTTCTGGGTCTTGAAAAACAATTCCGATTTCTTTTGTGGTAATAATGGATGGAATGGAGTCCATTTCTTTTTGATCAAAATAAATGCTTCCAGTTCTAGTTCCAATTGGGGCAATTTCTTTTTTCATTTGTCGAAGAAGGGTAGTCTTTCCACATCCCGTTGGACCGCAAAGTAATACCATTTCGCCCTCCTCAACAATTAGGGAGATATCTTTTAATAATTGCTTATCCTCCCCCGCATATGTAAAGGAAAAGTTTCTTATTTCGATAAGCGCCATTTATAGTACTCCCTCCCTTCGATAAAATGAGGTGTGAATAAAAACAATAGAACTAAAACAAATAAATTATTTTCACGATTTGAAAGGGATAGTGCTTCTAGCTGTGGGTAGATTTCCAGTTTCCCATAGCCTGATATTCCTTGGATAATGAAAATAATCATAAGCAGACTGAACCAAATGAGATAAAAAATATCCTGCTTATAGAAACGATATATATTAAATGAACTTCGTTTTCCTAATCCATATCCCCGCGCCTTCATCGAATCAGCTGTTTGCAGAGCTTCCTCCATTGACCATGTCATCAAGATAAACAGGATGCTCATTCCGGCTTTCGCCCTTTGTTTCATTGTGCCTGTCTTTATACTGATCCCTCTAGTTTTTTGGACATTTGCAATTTCTATTAATCTTCGTTTTAATAATGGCACGAAACGAAATGCCATCATAATTAAAAGGGCAGTTTTCGGTGCAATGGATGAAAATAAATAAATGAATTTATCCTCTGTAATGATGAAATTAAAAGATAAAAAAGTAATTAAAATCGTAACGATCGATAACATCATTAAAAAGCCAAACATAATACTTTCTAAAGTGATTGGCTGGTCAAATAAGTAAAATAAAATAGTAGCCCCACGGTGTGAAAATAAAGGATTTATGATTAAGATGACAACCCCAATAAAAATATAAAATTTAGCACCTTTTCGTATTTCTTTTCCACGATTATGGAAAAAATTTAATAGGATTACAGATACTAAGGCTGCAAGTAAAAAATAAGGATGTATAAACAGCATGCTGATTAAAAATAATCCAATGTAATATAAAAAACATACAGCTGGGTGTAGACTATTAAACCCAAAGGAATTATTCATTCACAGTAGTCCCTAAATCTTTTCCAAGGTCTAGCGTATAAGCCCATTCAATTTTATCTCCAGGTTTTACTTCAGTAGTCCCTGCACCTTTTTTCATAAAAGCGCCATTAATACTGTACATCCATCCACTTTTCGGCCCTTTATCAAATTCATATAGATTCTGAATTCCTTCGATGTAGGCAGTGGCACCGCTGCCTCTATATTCCATTTGGATTCGATTTTGTTTTGTCACTTTTTTCAGTACGTCCAGGACTGTATCACCATCATTAATTGAAACTTTTGTTACTTTTAAGATGACCCCTGTTTCGGCATCGGCCTTAATTGCAATGGTCGCCTCAGTTATCGGCGTATTTGGTTTTGATTCCTGTTCAACCTTTTGACTAGTGGTTGGCACATTACTTGGATTGCTCGGATTATTCGTTGCTACTTGTTTTGTCTGTTCTTTTTCTTGTGGTTTATCAGCCATATCGTTTGCTTGTTTTGGTGTATCGTTTTTAGGGTTAGCCACAGCTTCCTGTTGGTTTTTTACTTGTGATTCATTTTGTTGCTTCGCTACTACAGCTTCTTTAGTATCTGTTGGTTTTTGCGGCACTTCCTTACCTGCTACTTCATCCGTTGATGAAGCTGCTTTTTCAGTTGTTGAATTCTGACTATTGTCTGTTTTACCCTCTACCTGGTGAAGATCTTCCTTAGATATTTCCTGCTCGGTATTTTCATTATTGCTATTGGACTGGCTTGCATTGTTT
>JAEWMK010000348.1 GCA_023457235.1 Bacillota bacterium | reverse complement strand
GTTTCAGTCACAATTTCCGTTCCCGATGGAGAAGAAATAGCGAAGAAAACGTTAAACGGCCGTCTCGGAGTAATCGGTGGCATTTCTATATTAGGCACTAGAGGGATTGTCGTTCCGTTTTCGTCCTCGGCTTATATGGCAAGTATTGTTCAATATATTAAAGTAGCACGCGCCAATCAATTGGATCATGTTGTCATTACAACTGGCGGGCGTAGTGAAAAATATGCGATGAAATTATTTCCTCATTTGCCGGAAGAGGCTTTTATCGAAATGGGTGATTTTGTCGGGTTTACGCTTAAACAATGTAAGAAGCAAGGTGTAAAAAAAGTATCGATGGTAGGCATGATGGGCAAATATTCGAAAATCGCCAATGGTAATATGATGGTCCATGCGAAGGGATCCAAGGTTGACTTTGAGTTTTTAGCCCGAGTTGCTAAGACCTCAGGTGCTCCGGAATCTGTAATCCAGGAAATAAGAGAGGCTAACACTGCATCACAGGTTGGTGACCTCATGGTATCTCTTGGAAATACTAGCTTTTTTGAAACACTTTGTCGTTTATGTAATAAATCTGCTCATAAGGAAGTTTAAGGCGGAATGGATATAGAAACAGCACTCTTCACATTAAACGGAGAGTTTTTAGGAAGGGCGATTTTACATGAGTAGTACAATTAAAATGATTGGGATTGGAGATAACGGAAAGGACAGTCTTCTTCCCGTATATGAAGAAATGATCTATGATAGTGAGCTTTTGATAGGTGGAGAAAGGCAGTTAGCCTTTTTCCCGGATTATCAAGGTGAAAAATTAATCATAAAAAGTGGGTTAACGAAGTTGGTAAACCAGTTAAGAGAAGAAACTAGAAGAACCGTTATTTTGGCTTCGGGTGATCCATTATTTTATGGGATTGGTAGTTATTTAGCTAGCAAAATTAATGTAGAAATATATCCCTACTTAAGTTCGGTCCAATTAGCATTTGCAAAAATGGGTGAACGCTGGCAGGACGCTAAGTTCATTAGTGTTCATGGCAGATCAATGAAAGGATTAGCCCAAAAAATAGATGGAGAAGAAAAGGTTGCTCTCCTTACGGACGAAGAAAACAGTCCGGCGAGGATTGCCGAATATCTATTACATTATGGGATGACTGAATATTCCGCTTTCGTTGCTGAGCATCTTGGTGGTGAAAAAGAGCAGTGCCGACATTTTACATTGGAAGAAATGGCAAATGAACAGTTTTTACCTTTAAATGTCGTTATTTTAAAAAGAGTAACAGAAGGACCAGCATGGTCTTTCGGAATTGATGATCATGAGTTTTTTCAACGAAAACCTGACAAAGGACTTATTACCAAAAAGGAAATACGAACACTTTCATTAAGTGCCTTAAAACTTAAGAAAACCTCCATCATGTGGGATATCGGGACATGTACGGGATCCGTAGCAATTGAAGCTGCCCGAATTGCCAAAGAGGGAGAAGTCTATGCCATTGAAAAAAATGAACATGATATCGTCAACTGCTATGAAAATATGAAAAAATTCCGTACTGATTTTACCGTTGTCCATAAAAAAGCACCAGAAGGTTTAGAGGAATTTCCAAATCCGGATGCTGTTTTTATAGGCGGTACGGCTGGGAATATCGATGAGATTTTGGATATTTGCTGCAGTCGATTAAAACCAAATGGACGGATCGTCTTAAATGCGGCCACGATTGAAAATTTAACGCAGGCCGTTCATGCTTTTAAGAAAAATCAATTTCATGTAGATATTACACTTGCCCAGGTTTCAAAAAGCAAGCCAATATTGGATTTAACTCGGTTTGAAGCTTTAAATCCAATTTATATAATTACAGCTTCTAAAGATTGAGAGGAGAAAATAATGATCGGAACATTATATGGTGTAGGGGTGGGCCCCGGGGATCCGGAGCTAATTACGGTAAAAGCTTTTAGAATTTTAAAGGAATCCTCTGTGGTTGCTTATCCAAAGAGCAGAATGGGGAGTAAAAGCTATGCCCACAAGATTATTGATGTCTATATTAATCCAAATGAAAAAGAAATGCTCGGTCTAGTTTTCCCAATGACCAAAGATCAAGAGGTTCTAGATAAAGAATGGTCGAACACAGTTGAGTTAGTATGGGAAAAGCTCTCAGCAGGAAAAGACGTCGCTTTTGTAACAGAGGGAGATCCAATGTTGTACAGTACGTTTATCCATATGATGAAGCTTATGAAAAAACGCTATCCTGAAGCTGGTATTAAAATCATTCCAGGAATTTCGTCAGTCAATGGCGCAGCCTCAAGACTGGGATTGCCACTAGCGGATGGAGATGATAAATTCGCGATTGTACCTGCAACAGACCAATATGAGGAAATGAAAAAAGCCGTGCTTGAGCATGAATGTGTCGGTTTTATCAAGGTGGCTAAAGTGATAAAGCCAATGCTAAAATTATTAAAAGAACTAGATTTGTATAATAATGCAGCAGTTGTTACAAAGGTAACGTCTGAAGAGGAAGTTATATGGGATCTGAATGAGTTAGACAACGTTGATTTAGAATACTTATCGTTAATGGTGGTGAGAAAATGAAGATCTATATTATAGGGGCAGGACCTGGAGACCCTGATTTAATAACGGTTAAAGGTCTTAAACTATTGGAAGAGGCTGATGTTGTCATGTATGCTGATTCCCTAGTAAATGAAGAATTAATTCAAAGGTCAAAGCCTGAAGCAGAAATCGTAAAAACGGCAGGAATGCATCTGGAGGAAATGGTTGACTTTATGGTTGTACGTGCCCAAGAAGGTAAAAAGGTTGTTCGTGTTCATACGGGAGATCCTGCCGTTT
>JAEWMK010000347.1 GCA_023457235.1 Bacillota bacterium | reverse complement strand
TAAATGCATTATTACCGGAATTGTCATTAAAAACAAACGAAATATCCAACCATCTGGGACGTGGAAAACATACAACAAGACATGTTGAATTAATTCAATTTGAAGGCGGGCTGGTGGCTGATACCCCCGGGTTTAGTTCGTTGGATTTTATTGACATAGAAGCCGATGAACTAGCTGACTGTTTCCCGGAAATGAGAGAAAGATCCAATGATTGTAAATTTAGAGGGTGCTTACATTTATCAGAGCCAAAATGTGCTATTAAAGCAGGAGTCGAACGGAATGAAATTCCAACATACCGCTATCAGCATTATGTAGAGTTTATAGATGAGATTAAAGAAAGAAAGCCGAGGTATTAAAGATGATAAAAATCGCACCATCAATTCTATCAGCAGACTTTGCTAAGTTAGGAGAGGAAATTAAAGATGTTGAGAATGGAGGAGCGGACTATATCCATGTCGATGTAATGGACGGGCATTTTGTCCCAAACATAACGATAGGACCACTCATTGTCAATGCGATAAGACCAACAACGAAGCTGCCTCTTGATGTTCATTTAATGATTGAAAACCCGGATTTATATATTCCGGAGTTTGCGAAAGCTGGGGCAGATATAATAACCGTTCATGTCGAAGCGTGCAAACATTTGCACAGAACATTACATTTAATTAAGGATCATGGTGTGAAAGCGGGTGTTGTACTTAATCCTGCCACACCCGTAACGATGATTGAGCACATCCTTGATGACATTGATATGGTCTTGTTTATGACGGTCAACCCGGGGTTTGGCGGTCAAAAATTTATTCATTCAGTTTTACCGAAAATAAAAACTGCAGCAGGTATGATTCATGAACGGGGCTTAAACATTGAGATCGAAGTCGATGGTGGTGTTAATCCTGAAACTGCGAAACTTTGTATCGAAGCAGGTGCAAATGTTCTTGTTGCAGGTTCAGCTGTATTCAATAAGGATGATCGCAAAAAAGCAATCGAAGCCATTCGTGGATAGGAAGCAGGAGGACATCTCCTCTGCTTCCTTTTTTATTTTTCGTTAGTTCTCAAGCTAAATGCTTAAGCATATGATAGGGAATAAGTAAGTGGCTATTATATATAAATCTTTGGGTACATTTTTACTTCCTATGAATATATTGAAAACGAGATTGAAGTGGCCATGAAAAATGGAAAAGGTAAACCGCTTTGAGGAGGGAAATTATGAAATTTTATACGATTAAATTACCTAGATTTTTGGGTGGATTCGTAAGAGCGATAATTGGGGCATTTAAAAAGGATTAAAAAAGCACCTCATACAAGGTGCTTTTTCTTTTGACCTCAAGTTCCAGCACTTGATCAAGGTGTTGGAACCTCTCGGTATTTAGGTTATTAAACGCGTTCTACTTTGCCTGATTTAAGTGCACGAGCAGACACCCATACACGTTGTGGCTTGCCATCAACTAAAATGCGTACTTTTTGTAAGTTCGCACCAAATGTACGTTTATTAGCGTTCATCGCATGTGAACGGTGGTTACCTGAACGAGTTTTTCTTCCAGTAATTGCACATTGTTTCATTTAAATTCCCTCCTCTAGCTACAAAAAAAATTACATTTTCAGTTAGAAACACTTAATTACTTTATCACAAACGAATGGATAAAGCAATAATGGATTGAAATAAGGTTCAAGAAAATTTACTTGACAGTCTTTATATTGATTTGGTGATACTTTTAATATAGGTTAAATTATAGTAAAATGGCGTTAAGTATTAACTTTATTCAGCAGAGCTGAATAAAGTTAAAGCCTCTGGCGGATGCCTCAGATTATCAAAGGTAGTTTTTCGAGCAAGGCACGAAAAAATCTGGGCGCAACTACGCCAAGGCGCAGTTGATTAGGTTGATTAAAAGGGGGATTATTATGTCCATTGAAATGAAAACTGATTATGGTCAAATTGAAATATCCAATGAGGTTATCGCAACAATTGCTGGGGGCGCAGCAGTAGATTGCTATGGAATTGTAGGAATGGCTTCTAAAAACCAATTAAAAGATGGAATTTCCGAAATTTTACGGAAAGAAAATTTTAAAAAGGGAATCCAGGTTCGACATGAAAATGAAGAAATTCATATAGATATGTACATTATTGTCAGCTATGGAACAAAAATTTCAGAGGTAGCGCACAATGTTCAAACAAAAGTAAGATACACACTTAACCAGACATTAGGCCTAGCTGTGGATTCAATCAATATATTTGTTCAAGGTGTTAGGGTAACGAATCCATAGCAGTTAGGATGGTAAGGAGGAAATTTAGTGACGATGCAACAATTAGATGGAATACAGTTTGCTCATATGGTGCTTGCAGGTGCCAATAATTTATCACGAAATGCGAAAATGGTTGATGCATTAAACGTGTTCCCTGTACCGGATGGTGACACAGGTACAAATATGAATTTATCAATCACCTCCGGAGCAAATGAGGTAAAACAGCAAACGATGAACCATGTTGGAAAAGTAGCATCCGCTTTTTCAAAGGGCTTATTAATGGGTGCACGCGGAAATTCAGGTGTTATTTTATCACAATTATTCCGTGGATTTGCGAAGTCTATTGAAACGAAGGAAACGATAAATAGCTTTGAATTTGCTGCTGCGTTTGAAGCAGGAGTACTGACAGCCTATAAGGCAGTAATGAAACCTGTTGAAGGTACGATTTTGACAGTGGCAAAGGATGCAAGTAAAAAGGCGATACAAGTTGCAAAAAAGAATAATGATATCGTTCAAGTAATGGAAGAGGTATTAAAAGAAGCAAAGGCCTCTTTAGATCGCACTCCCGACTTGCTCCCTGTATTGAAGGAAGTGGGAGTAGTTGATAGCGGTGGTCAAGGTCTTGTAACCATTTATGAAGGCTTTTTAGCGGTGTTAAAGGGTGAGGAACTACCTGAAGTTTCGGAAGCGCAGCCTACAATGACAGAGCTTGTAAATGCCGAGCATCATAAATCTGCACAAAGTCATCTGCTAACAGAGGATATTGAATTTGGTTATTGTACCGAGTTTATGGTCAAATTTGAAGAAGATAAATTAAAAGATAATCCATTTTCAGAGGATGATTTTCGTCAAACCTTGAGCCATCATGGTGATTCATTACTTGTTGTATCCGATGAAGAAATAGTAAAAGTACATATTCATGCTGAGCATCCCGGAAACGTATTAAATTATGCCCAAAACTTTGGGAGTCTGATTAAAATTAAAATTGAAAATATGAGGGAACAGCATTCATCAATCTTGGAGGCTGATCAACATGTGACAACCTCTGAAAATAAAGTCCTACAGAAAAAGAGCGAATATGGGATCGTTGCCGTTGCAATGGGCCGTGGTATTGCCGATTTATTAAAAAGCTTAGGGGCTGGGGCCGTCATCGAAGGCGGACAAACGATGAACCCAAGCACAGAAGATATCGTTCAGGCTATTAATGATGTTCATGCTGAAAAGGTTATTGTTTTGCCTAATAATAAGAATATTATTATGGCCGCCACACAAGCTGCAACTGTCGTCGACCAAGAGGTTATTGTTATTCCTTCCAAAACAGTACCCCAAGGTATGACTTCACTCCTTGCATTTAATCCAGCAGTAACGGCTTCTGAAAATGAAAAAGCAATGACGAATGCCCTTGGTAAAGTAAAAACCGGACAAATAACCTATGCAGTTAGAGATACAGTCATCGATGGTTTAGAAATCAAAAAAGATCATTTCATGGGAATTTTTGATGGGAAGATTGTAGTGACTGATGAAGATAAAAATAAAGCTGCCATCGCCTTATTGGAAAATATGATCTCAGAAGATGATGAAATTATTACGATTCTTCAAGGTGAAGATGCTAATGACAGCGATCTAACAGAGCTTAATCAATTTCTTGAAGAAAGCTTTCCTGATTTGGAAGTTGAAACACATAATGGGGAACAGCCTTTATACCCATTCATCTTTGCTGTTGAATAGCGCAAATTAAGTTAAGCACAATCAGGCTCGTTCAATCATAAAGAATGAGCCTTTTACTGTAATATGCAAGGGAGCAGTAGACAAGTGAATATTTTAAGCAAGGGAATAATTGAGATCAAAGGAATCGGTGAGGAAACAGCCCTTTCATTGAATGAGATGGGAATTTATAGTATTGATCAGCTGTTGGAATACTTTCCTTATAGATATGAAGATTACCGAATTCGCAATTTAGGTGATATCAAACATGAAGAGAGAATAACAGTAGAAGGGAAGGTTCATAGCGAGCCTTCTTTGACGTTTTATGGACGAAAAAAATCCCGTCTCTTAATTAGAGTTTTTGTTAATCAATTATTAATATCAGTCGTCTTTTTTAATCAGCCCTATATAAAAAAACAAATTACAATTGGCGATACAGTAACTATA
>JAEWMK010000346.1 GCA_023457235.1 Bacillota bacterium | reverse complement strand
CGCTTTCAATAGCGTAAATGGGTCAAGATAAAGGAGAATCTGTTTGGATTAGCTCGTTAAAATTAATATCAGTAGTTTCTTGATAATCCCGTTCAATCTCTTTCATAAGAAGATACGTTTCCAAATTACCAGTTTGACTAAAGATTTTCCAGGTAAAATCTATCACAAGAAACCCCACCTTTTCAATTTTTTAGAAAGACACGACTTGCCGCCCATAATGGCGGAAGTCGATGTCCTTTCTTATACTGATAACCAATAAAAACATAAACTTATCAGTATAAAAACTAGCCTATTTTACAACTCTCTAATATTAGCTTGACCTAACGATTACATTTAATGTGAGTGAAATTTTGTAAATTTAATGTCTAGCTTTAGCACCCAGCGACTCGTAGACTTCGCTAAGCGGGTACTTCCGCTTTTCGATTAATATTCATCTTCTCTAAAACCGAAGTCTCTTAGTTGATTTAATCTGTTTCGCCAATCTTTTTGGACTTTAACCCATAATTCTAAAAAGACCTTGGAACCTAATAACGCTTCGATATCGATCCTTGCCAATTTACCGACTTCTTTCAGCATCTTCCCTTGCTTGCCAATCACGATCCCTTTCTGTGAGTCCCGCTCAACAATTATCGTTGCCGCAATATATACCGTATTCCCATCTCCGCGACGTTCCAATGAATCCATTACAACTGCAATTGAATGAGGAATTTCCTCCCGTGTTAAATGAAGTACTTTTTCACGGATTAGCTCGGTTATGATGAACCTCTCAGGGTGGTCTGTCACTTGGTCAGCAGGATAATACTGCGGTCCATTCGGCATGTATTTTTCAATTTGATCTAACAATGTTGTTACGTTATTTCCTTCAAGTGCTGATATCGGGATAATTTCCTTAAAAGGATACATTTCTTTGTATTGATCAATCAGCGTTATTAATTCATCAGGATGGACCTGGTCTATTTTATTAATAACTAGAAAAACGGGTTGGTTGGTTTGTTTTAATCGCTCAATAATGAAATGGTCACCTTTTCCGAAACCTTCCACCGCATTGATCATAAAAAGAATCAAATCAACTTCATTTAGCGTATTCTGGGCAACCTTCATCATAAAATCGCCAAGCTTATGTTTAGGTTTATGAATACCAGGAGTATCAATAAAAACAATTTGACTATGATCAGTTGTATAGACACCCTGGATTTTATTTCTTGTTGTTTGCGGCTTATCGCTCATAATTGCTATTTTTTGACCGATTACTTTATTTAAAAATGTTGATTTTCCTACATTTGGTCTTCCAATAATGGATACAAATCCTGATTTATAATTTTCATTACTCATGCATATCCTCCGCAGTAAAAGCACCTGGCAATAATTCCTGAACAGTAGTTTCGAAAATATCGCCTTTCAAATTTGTTAAATATACTGGCATATTAGGCGGGCAAAATTCAGCCATTACTTGACGGCATGCACCACAAGGCGGTACAGGACGTTCCGTATCAGCTACAACTGCAAGTGCCTTAAATTTTTTAATTCCTTCTGAATAAGCTTTAAATAGAGCCGTGCGTTCTGCGCAATTGGTTAATCCGTAGGAAGCATTTTCTATATTACAGCCTTTAATTACATCATCTTCTTCTGTTAAAAGGGCCGCTCCAACTTTAAATTTTGAATAAGGAACATAGGCCATCTCTCTTGCTTCTTTTGCTTTTTCTATGAGTGCGATTTTTGATATATCCTGTTTCATTTTCATTTCCTTTCAAAGTACTTTTATTTTACACTAACTTTTATTTAATTTCAGCAATAACAACAGAATAATTTACAAAAGATTCAAAAAAGTTAGCAGCGGTATTGTAAAAATAATTAATCCTATGATAACAGATATAATTGCGAAAACAAAAACAGCTGCTGCAGCGACGTCCTTGGCTTGTTTAGCTAAAGGCTTCATTTCCTTCGTGCATAAATCAACTGTTCTTTCGATTGCTGTATTGATTGATTCCAGACTAATAACGATTCCAATACACAGAAGGAGTAAGACCCATTCAATTTTAGAAACTGAAAAAAAATATGCTAAAAAAACAACAATAGAGGCAACCGATAGGTGGATCTGCATATTTCGTTCTTTTTTTATTACGTGTAAAAGTCCCTCAATGGCATACTTAAAACTCGACGTCAATCTTTTGCGTTCTTTACCGATGGAGCCCATATTCATCTAATAATTCCTTTTGTTTAGCAAACATTATTTGTTCATCATCTTTTTCCATGTGGTCGTACCCTAATAAGTGAAGAAAACCATGAATACTTAAAAATCCTAATTCTCTCATAAAGCTATGATTATATTCGTTTGCTTGTTCAATCGTTCTTGGAATCGAGATAATGATATCACCTAGTATGGTAGGTAAATCTTCTCCCTTAATGGCAATCTCACCTTCACCCATTTCCTCCATCGCAAAAGAAATTACATCCGTAGGTTGATCCTTCATCCGGTAAGTACGGTTAATCTCCTGTATTTCTTCATTATTAACAAAGGTAACAGATAGTTCAGCTTCGGGATCAATCCCTTCTTTTTCTGCTGCAAATTGCAGTAGCTTCTCAATTTCTTTTTGCTGCTCCTCTAGGACATAATTATGTTCATCAATAAAATCAATAATCATTGTAACACCTCTACTTTTTTGCTTGTTTCTTATCAGGATTTTCGGGATACTCAATTCTTGAATGGAATATTCCTTTTAATGTTTCACACATTGATTTTGTAGCGATATCAAGCTCCTTTAAAGTAATATCACATTCATCGAACTGACCATCCTGGATTCGATCAGATAATATCTTTCGTACTAAGTTCTCTACTTTTTGCATAGTTGGATTTGGCATTGACCGAACAGCAGCTTCGACACTATCAGCAATACCAACAATGGCCGATTCCTTTGTTTGAGCCTTTGGTCCTGGATATCGGAAGTCTGATTCGATGACATTTTCCGATTGTTCCTTCGCTTTAAAATAAAAGTATTTTAATAATGTGGTACCATGATGCTGCTCACAAATATCAATGATTTCCTTCGGGATATTGTGTTCCCGGAGCAAAGCTGCCCCATCATATGGGTGGGCCGTAATGATCGTCGTACTTAGCTGCGGCGAAATATTATTGTGTGGATTCTCCATGTTCATCTGGTTTTCAATATAGAAATGTGGTCGCTTTGTTTTACCAATATCATGATAATAAGCCCCCACTCTTGCCAAAAGCCCATTCGCACCAATCGCTTCACATGCTGCTTCAGATAAATTAGCAACCATGACACTGTGATGGTAGGTCCCTGGGGTCTCAAGTAATATTTTACGCAGCAACGGATGATTAGGACTGGATAATTCAATTAATTGGACTGTAGATAGTATTCCAAACCATGCCTCAAAAACAGGCAACAAGCCGAGCGTTAAGACCGCTGAGATAAAACCTGACAAAAACGCTAATAATAAATAGGTTCCAACCTCAATGCCAGTATAATGACCATTTCTAATCATAAACAAGGCTGAAATGACAACGATATTAACAACAGAAACATATAATCCGGCTTTTAATATTTTCGTACGGTAATGCCTTTCGTTAATAAAGATTATACCTGCAATCCCACTAATTAAAAAATAAATGCCGATTGAAAAATTAAATTTTCCAAGCATCTCTACATTAAAAATTAGACTGCTGCAGATTGCGAAAATCATACTTGAGATAGCCGCAAGCTTTTCATTAAGAAGTACCTTTATTAGCATCGGTGCCATCGCTACAGGGAAAATATAGCCTATTTCAGACACAAGTTGGAATAAACTGATAACCTTCATTAATAGAATAGTTAATAAAAAGATTAAAATATAGATAATTCGTTGTTTAGGATTAATACCATGAAGATATACAGCAATAATACTTGTTAAGGTTAAAGTAAATATGGCTAGTCCAATAAAAAGATTTGGATTAACTTTTTCATTTAAAAGGCCAACAAGTTCGAGCTGTTTATACATTTCCCGGTCGATAACTTGTCCTTCTTTAACAAGGACTTGACCGGCCCTAATCTTCACAGGGCTGACTGCATCCATCGCTTCCTGTCTTTTACCTTCAGTCCCCTTTACATCATAAACGTAATTCGGGATAATTGCATATTGAGCAATTTTAACCATGACCGTTTTTAAATTTTCAGGTAAATTTACTTTTTTAATTTCTTCTGAAACGATTTCCTTTTGCAAATCCTCTTCCCCGACCTTAATCGGCTGCTTCATAATTTGCTTTATTATTGTGATAGCTGTATTTTTTGCACTGTCCAGCTGCGAGGATGAGGCCGTTAATAAGGTCTCCAAATTCGTATTTGAAAGCTGCCCTTTAAGCTCTGACGGAATTAATTCGTTTAAAGTCGTTAATTTATTTTCAAGAATTTCTTCCTCTAATTCTTCGTTTTTAACAACGGCAACGGCATCAAAAATAGACGAAATAATTTCGACACGATTTTCAGCGTAATCCGTTTTTAAAATATATTGATCTTCCACCTTCAAGGCTGCCTCTTGCTTTTTTTCCTCAGTTGCCTCAATATCCTCGACAGTTATCGGTGAAATAATATCCTTCTTAGCAACAGAAAAAAGACGGAGATCTAATTTTTCCGGTTGAATATTCGAATACATTGCCCCATATAAAACAACTGCAAGTATGATAAAAAGTAAAGCTGAAGTAAACCTATTCTTTTGTATTTTTTCAAACCAAAATTTTAATTTTTTCATTTTTCTCCTCAACTCCTAAAACAAACAAATGAAAAAAGACTGTCTCAGGAGGTGTCAGACCCCACAGCCAGACACCAGTGAGACAGCCCCCTTTGGGTCTTATCTTAGGTTTTCATATGCATTTATGATTTTCTGTACTAATGGGTGCCTTACAACATCTGATTGTTCTAAATAAACAAATTCAATCCCTGATATATCCTTCAATATATCCCTTACGACGCTTAGTCCTGATTTAATCCCATTTGGAAGATCTACTTGAGTAATATCACCGGTAATCACCATTTTTGAACCAAAGCCTAATCTAGTTAGAAACATTTTCATTTGTTCTTTAGTTGTATTTTGTGCTTCATCTAAAATGACAAAGGCATCGTCAAGTGTACGGCCGCGCATATAAGCGAGCGGTGCAATTTCAATTGTGCCTCTTTCAATTAATCTTGCAACCTGATCTGCCCCTAATACATCATGCAGAGCATCGTATAAAGGGCGGAGATATGGATCTACCTTTTCTTTAAGATCGCCTGGTAAAAAGCCAAGGCTTTCCCCTGCTTCTACTGCAGGTCTTGTAAGAATAATCCGTTTCACGAGTCCACTCTTAAGTGCCGCAACAGCCATAACGACTGCGAGATATGTCTTGCCCGTACCCGCAGGACCGATTCCAAACACTAAGTCATTCGCTTTAATCGCGGATATATATTTCCTTTGTCCTAATGTTTTTACACGAATGGATTTACCCTTCACATTTTTCGTGATTTCTTGCTCGTATAATTCTTCAAATTGATCGAGCATTCCTTTTTTACCCAAATCAATAGCATACACTACATCACGTTCGGAAATGCTCGCTCCCTTCCTAATCACCTTAAGCAGGGCCATAAGAACTATTTCTGCAAGCTGAAGTGCTTCAGTGTCACCGGATACGCTTACCGATTCTCCTCTTGTGACAATAGAAAGCTGAAGCTTTTCTTCCATCATTTTTAAATTCCGATCCTCAGTCCCAAATAAAGATAGAGCTTCATTTAAAGTCTGTAGTTGTATGTTGATCGTTTTTAAATTTTCTTGCATTATTTAGTCTCCTTGAATTATAGGTTGTGGTGAAGCGATATTTTCGATAACCTGGTAGTGTATCATTAATTTAACTTTACCATTGTCTAATGTCTGGTGCAAAACATTTTCTCCTTTTATAACTGCTTCTTCTCCAAGTTTTGCCTTTAAATCATTTCTTGCTGTCCTTTTTCCAATTAAAATGGCCGATTGTTTATCATATTTTCTAATATGTTCTTCTTCCTCACGAATGATTTGTTTTCTATAAATGATAGGTAAATTCCATTTTAAAAATTTAACTTGTTTATCTATATCCTCGGTCTTATAAGTTTGATATTCAACCTTTTTAAATCCCCATATCGGAATATTCAATTTGAAAATTTCAAGAGAATACTTTGTCATACTTTCTCCGGTAAATACATTAAATGTTGTTTCTAAAGGCACAATAATATGAGACTTGTACCAAATTTCGCCAAAAACCTTACCCTTAGCAGGTAGAATTTGAGTATTCCCTTCCTTACCAATAATCCCCGAGACGAGAATTTGACCGGGTTTCACAAAATCATTGATCTTAATATTAGGTTGTCCTTGTTCGACGAAATAATCATAAATAACAGCCTTTTTATTCGCTACTAAATGCCTTGGGCTAAGTAATTCAGACTCTTCTGCGACTTTTTTCTCAACTACCTCAAAATGATAGGCGGTGCCGCTTAATTTAACTCCAACCCAGGTAATGGATGACATTCTTTCCATCAATTCACCTTGTATCTCTTCGTTACTCGGAAGGGAGAAGTGAAGTTTCCCCCGCTTAATACCCATCGATGAAAGCTCTTTTCTCATATCATGCTCAATCTTTGGGTTTGCCCCTGTTATTTCTATATTCCAAATCATATTGGACAATAGCAATGTAATCATAAAAGCAATAGCAATACCGATAATGAACCCGCTATTTGACATCATTTTCTTTAATAAAAAAGGCAAACCTAAGCGACCGATGAACTCCAGCTTACAGTCGCTCTTTCGGATAATCCTTCTGAGTTTATGTATATCCTCTAATCTCAAATAGCCCGTAACCGATGTAGTTCCTTGCCTTTTCAAATTCCAAATATAAATATTCGCTCTGACACAATTATTTAAAAAAGGTTCTATTAGTCTCCCAGTCACTTTAATTTTGACATAGCCTGAAAAATAGCTGGTCCATTGATTTTTCATGACATAGATCTCCTTCCCTTATTTTCCGGGTTCGTCCAAATACAATACTTGCGCTATTTTACCCTCGAGTAAGATCTCTTCAGGAAGCATTGTTCTAAGTACAAATTGTTCCCCTTTAATCAACAGCTGACCTTGCTTTAGCAACAAGCGCAGTTCTGTATCCGAAAATTGAAGTAATCCCCGATGATTTTCAATATATATATGAATTTGTCCGATCATCGTAATCCTTGGGAGATCCATCATTACATCGGCAGGTAGTTCCATTCTCTGGGTAACCCATCTTTTAATTTGTTGTCTAAACTTTTTCATTAAGAGACCCCCCTCTCCTTTCATGTTTATGAACAAACGGCGTTTTTTAGCACAAAAAAAGAGGTTAAGTACAATGCTTAACCTCTTTTTAAATAGGAGTATGAATGTTTTTTTCTTGCCCTTGGTGGTCCTAGAATTTCTCCCCAAATCACACCCTCAACGACTTTCTTTCTGTTTATTTCTTTTATATTGATCGCTTGGTGTCTAATTTCTTTCGGGGCAACGGTTTTTTTATTTACATATTCGAAGTGGGGCTTTATCTTTTCGATATCAGGCACCACTTCTTCAGCGGATATTAGATCGGTTTCAAATTCCGGCTTCTTTGTTTCAGCTTGATACACTGTTGGTTGTTGCTTTTGATTTTGTTCCTCTAAGTGTTTTGTAATTTCGCCAAATAAATCATCAAGCTGTGGGATAAAAGGTTTAACCCTTTTATCCTTTACCGGTTGATACCGTTTTTCGTTTCGGGTTTGAATTGGAGTCCTAGTTTGTTGTCTGTTTTGATCTTGATTTTGTTTTTGGCGGTTATTATTTTGGTTTTCATTAGCTCGTTTCAAAAAGCTGATGACCCCGCCAATTATCACGATAATGAAAGCGAGATTTCCGAATATAAGATCAAAAAGCGCCTCCATTATTTCATTCCTTCTTCATCATCTTTAGAGATTTTGCCAATTGAATTTCTCATATCTGTATCTGCATCAATATTTCTAAAGTTCATATAATCCATAACGCCAATATTACCTGATCGAAGTGCCTCAGCCATAGCAAGTGGTACTTGTGCTTCTGCTTCAACAACCTTCGCTTTCATTTCTTCGACTTTCGCCCTCATCTCTTGTTCTTGGGCTACAGCCATTGCACGGCGCTCTTCAGCCTTAGCTTGAGCAATCTTTTTATCCGCTTCAGCCTGGTCTGTTTGTAAACCGGCACCAATATTTTTACCGATATCAATATCCGCAATATCAATAGACAAGATTTCGAACGCTGTTCCGGCGTCAAGTCCTTTTGTCAGAACGGTTTGTGAAATCATATCAGGATTTTCTAAAACTTTTTTATGGTCTACCTGGGAGCCGATTGTGGAAACTATACCTTCGCCGACACGGGCAATAACCGTCTCTTCGCCAGCACCACCGACTAAACGATCAATGTTAGCGCGAACTGTAATTCTCGCTTTCGCTTTAACCTCAATTCCATCCATGGCAACACCTGAAATAAATGGTGTTTCAATAACCTTAGGATTAACACTCATTTGCACAGCTTCTAATACATCACGGCCAGCAAGATCGATCGCTGCCCCACGTTCAAAAGTAAGTTCAATGTTCGCACGGTGTGCCGCAATCAATGCATTTACAACCCGGTCAACATTACCACCAGCTAAATAATGACTTTCCAATTGATTTGTATTTAAATTTAGACCTGCTTTTACCGCTTTAATCAAGGGATTAATCACGCGGCTTGGAATAACACGACGCAACCTCATCCCAATTAGTGTAAAAATACTAACTCTTACGCCTGAAGCTAACGCGGAAATCCATAGCATAACAGGAACAAAGGTAAATAATACTGATAGCGCGATAATAATTAGGCCAATGATTAACAACATAAAGATTGTACCTTGAGTAATCATATCCTATTCCTCCACTTCCTTATTTATTGCACGAACAACAATTCTAGAGCCTTCTACTTTTATTATTTTCACTTTAATATTACTGCTAATAAAACCACCTTCTGTGACAACATCGACTCGTTCATCATTGAAAACAGCTGTACCAGACGGACGAAGCGGTGTTACAGTGGTTCCCTCTAGTCCAATCAAATCTACACGATTTTGGTTAGATACATACCCTTGCTCACTGCTTGTTGAATCAAAAAGAATAATTCGCCTAAAGATCCCTTTCTCGTACCCAAAACGCTTAAATAAAATGACAGAAGCAATTATAGTAACAAGAATGGCAATTAATATTGAAAAAATCATATGGCCAATATTCTCCGCAGCAAGTAATAAGCTTGTTATGATAGAAAGTACACCTAAGAGTCCCATAATTCCTCCTGGAACAAAAAACTCAAGCACAATAAGTATAATACCAATGATTACCAATATAATCGATTCCATACCCGCTAACCCCGCTATCATATGGCCATAAAAGAATAACAACAATGATGATAAACCCATTATTCCTGGTACCCCAAAGCCTGGACTATATAACTCAATGACCAAACCAAGGCTTCCAATAGAAAGTAAAATCGGGACAACGATCGGGTTCGTTATAAAACGGGCCAATTTTTCAGCAAAGCTTTCTTCCATTTGTTGAATGGTTGCCCCAGACAAACCTAAGTAATCGAGCATCTCTGCTCTTGTACTTACAATTTTCTCAGCGTAGCCAACCTCTAACGCCTGTTCTGCAGTTAGTGTTAGGAACTCACCTTTTTTTTCCCCTAATTTAGGTATTTCAACATTTTCATCAGCCATTGCTAGTGCATAGATTGGATCACGATTATTTAATTCCGCGGAAGCCTTCATTTCCGCTAACCACATAGACTCAGCCTTTTTATCAGCAGTATTGCCTTGTTGATCAATAATTCCTGCTGCCCCCATCGTTGAATGAGGTACCATAACAATTTGATCGGCATTCAGAGCTAGGTAAGCACCTGCAGATAAAGCACTTTTATTTATGAATGCTGTTGTTGGTATTTCCGTCTCTCGCAAAGACTTTGCTATATCCAAGGCCGCATCAACTGCACCGCCAGGAGTGTTCAATTCAAACACAATATGACTGGCCCCGATTTTCTCCGCCTCTTCGATGGAACGATTAAGAAAGGCGCCTAGTCCCTGTTCCACTGTTTTTTCAACAGGTACAAAATAGACAATCTTTTCCGATTTTGCCTGTACTGGTAAAACTTGAGGTAGAAGAATGAATAGAGTAAATAGAGCTAAAGTAACGATTATAGCTTTCTGTATAAAGGATTTTGACCGCAAATATAAACCTCCCCTCATATATGCAAAATTGCTTATATATGTAATACGGATTAGTTCCTAAAAGGTTTCAACCCAATGATATAAAAATTAAAAGGGACTGTTCCAAAACTTATCAACGACCACATACCATAATTGGTATTTCATCTGTGGTTGTCAGATAAAATTTTGATACAGCCCCTTATTTGAAAGTATTATGACAAATGTTTAAGTACGAGGCGATTTACTAATGAACCATCAGCTTTGCCTTTCACTTTTGGCATAATCGCACCCATAACCTTGCCCATTTCAGCTTTGGTTGAAGCATTTGTTTCAGAAATTGTCTGTTTGACGATTTCCTCCACCTCTTCTTCTGTTAGCTGTTCAGGCATATAAATCATTAATATTTCAATTTCAGCTTTAAGTTTATCAGCTAAGTCGCTGCGACCAGCATTTTCGAACTCAAGGAGGGAGTCTTTACGCTGTTTTAATTCGCGGTTTAAAACAGTAAGCTCTTCTTCATCAGATAAGTCATGACCAAGCTTTATTGCTTCGTTCTGAAGAGCAGCTTTTACCATACGGATAACAGATAGTTTTTCTTTATCTTTATCTCTCATCGCTTGCTTCATATCGTCAGTAAGACGCTCAAGAAGACTCATAAATAACACCCCTCTTAAAACTTACGCTTTCTTGCAGCCTCTGATTTTTTCTTACGTCTTACACTAGGTTTCTCATAAAATTCACGCTTCCTAGCTTCAGAAAGTGTTCCATTTTTAGAAACGGATCTTTTGAATCGACGAAGAGCATCCTCAAGTGATTCATTTTTACGAACGCGAGTCGTTGACATAACTATTTCCCTCCCTCCGAAAAACCAATAACACCTGACATGTTTTTAAAGAATCTATTACTTTTTAAAAGACATGTCTTTTGCCATTATATAATAAGGATGTGCCTTTTTCAACTATTAATATTAATTTCAAACGTTTATTACAGTTTTACTCCTGCAAATTTTGACCTTTGTCGAAAAGTAAAAGTCATGACGGGTGCATCCTGTCCATACAATGAGTGATGAGGAAGGTGACTTGGTATGATAAATATTATTACTCAATTTGCAATTTTTATTGCAATTTTTTTATATGGAATGACTGTTATGAGAATTGGCCTTTATAATCTATCACATAAAAGAATGAAACAGGTACTGGTAAATATGACAAGTACCCCTTTGAAGGGGATGATTATTGGAACCATTATTACCGCTATTTTGCAAAGCAGCTCTGCCGTAATGGTTATTACGATCGGTTTTATTGCGGCTGGATTGTTAACATTTAAGCAATCCATCGGCATTATTCTCGGGACAAATATCGGTACGACGATCACAACTGAATTTATCACCATTGATCTAATATACCACGCAATCATGCCTTTATTATTAATAGGGGCGCTTTTATTATTTACCAGAAAACTGCTTTCTTTTAATATCGGTGCGATATTATTTGGCCTTGGCTGCCTTTTCGTCGCGATGAATGGGTTTGAAACCCTAGCAAAGCCTCTTTCAACGATTCCCGTTATTCACTCATCAATTGAGTTATCAAACGAAAATAATTTAATAGGTGTTGGATTAGGTACATTATTGACCGCCGTTATTCAATCCAGTTCAGCTACAACAGGAATCATTATGGGCTTTATGAGTGAAAATTTAGTAACGCTGTCATCAGGAATTGCCATCGTTCTTGGCGCTAATATTGGGACGTGTGTAACAGCCTTTATTGCAAGTATAGGGGCGAATGTTGAGTCAAAATTAGCAGCTTATGCACATATTTGGTTAAATATCTTTGGGGTGATTTTATTTTATCCTTTTATAAAACTCCTGGGTGCCGCTGCTGCAACAGTGACTAGTCTGCCCGATGTGCAGCTTGCCCATGTTAGCGTGATATTCAATGTCTTGTCTTCGATTATTGCTTTGCCGTTAGCAGGGTTATTGGCGCAGTTTATTATGAGAGTGCACGGGAAGCAGGCGTAGAGCGTAGACTATCTACCATCAAACGTATACTTGAAACCATTTGGTGAGGATAAAATTCAAGTTATCCATCATCAAACCAATGCTTGACGGAGTTTCATTATGGATTAACTCCTGTTATCCATCATCAAACCGATGCCTGACGGAGTTTCATTATGGATTAACCCCTGTTATCCATCATCAAACCGATGCTTGACCGGGTTTCATTATGGATTAATGCAAATTATCTACCATCAAACAGATACATTAGGCTGTTTAATGGTAGATATTTTTTGTTCTTCCATTAACTAATAGCTAGCGTTAGATTGCTCGCCTTTTACAATGGCTATCCCAGCACTGGCACCAATTCTTGTAGCACCAGCCTCTACCATTTGAAGTGCACCTTCGCGGTCACGGACACCGCCAGAAGCCTTTACTCCGATGTCAGGGCCTACGGTTTCACGCATAAGCTCAATATCATCTGCTGTTGCACCGCCGGTTGAAAACCCAGTGGATGTTTTAACATAATCAGCACCGGCTTTAACAGCAAGCTTGCAAACCCGAATCTTTTCTTCCTGTGTAAGGAGACTTGTCTCAATGATTACCTTTACAAGTGCCTTTCCGTTAGCGGCTTCAACAACTGCACGAATATCTTGTTCAACAAATTCGTCATTATTATCCTTTAGGGCACCGATATTAATAACCATGTCAACTTCAGTAGCACCTTTTTCGATTGCATCCTTTGTTTCAAATGCTTTTGTTTCTGAGGTAGAAGCCCCTAATCGAAACCCGATGACAGTACATACTTTTACCTCAGATCCCTGCAATTGTTCTGCGGCCGTTTTAACCCATGTCGGGTTAACACAAACTGAGAAAAAGCCATATTCCTTTGCCTCGTCACACAACTTTACGATTTGTTCCTTTGTTGTATCTGCTTTTAATGCAGTATGGTCGATCATTTTAGCAATATTTGTAGACACCATTATCAAATCCTTCCTATACCATTTGTTTTCGTTATGTACGAATAATTGCTTCTTAATTATTTATTATAAGGCATGATTATTCTACTCTATTCACAGGGCTAGGCTCTTTGTCAAGATACTATAACACCTATATTCTACCCCATCCAATGATCAACACCCTTTGTCAGGGTATAATAACACCTTTATTCTACCCTATTCAACGATTAACCTTCCTTTATCAGGGCACAATAACGCCTTTATTCTACCCTATTCAATGATCAACATCCTTTGTCAGGGTACAATAACGCTCTTATTCCACCCTATTCAACATGCAACGCTCTTTATCACGGTACAATATCCATTTTATTCTACCTTATTATCCGATGAAAACTCCCAACTGGTTACAATCGCTTGCATTTTCCGTTATTCTTCCATGTTATCTTTCCTATAAAAAACAGCAAGGTAGTTAATCCTACAACCTTGCTGTCATCATCTCTTAATTCTATTATTACCCTATTTTCACTTTTTCTACAATCTCGTCAGAAATGACACTCACAAATTCGCCTTCGTTGTATGGGTAGCCGGCCTTCGTAATTTTTACCTTTACGATTTGACCTATCATATCCTCTTTACCAGGGAATACTACTTTTAAATAGTTATCAGTATAGCCAACGTAAAGGTCAGTGCGGTCAGTTCCTTCAGTAAATTGCTCTTCTGGAATTACCTCTAAGATATCACCTTCGTAATGAGAGGCATATTCTTTTGCTAATTGATCTGATAATGATATTAGTCGGTGAACTCTATCATTCTTAATCTCTTCATCCACTTGGTCCTCCATCCGAGCGGCAGGTGTACCAGTACGTTTGGAATAAGGGAATACATGTAATTCAGAGAATTTATTATCACGGATTAAATTATAGGTTTCCATGAATTCTTCTTCGGTTTCGCCAGGGAATCCAACAATCACGTCTGAAGTGACAGCTAATCCTGGAAGTGCTTCTTTCAAACGATTAAGACGATCTACATAGAATTCTGGTGAATATTTACGACGCATCCGTTTTAAGACTGAATCAGATCCAGATTGCAATGGAATGTGTAAATGGCGGACAATCTTTTCGGATTTATCAAGAACGTCAATGACTTCATCTGTAATTTGGCTAGCTTCAATTGATGAAATACGAATACGTTTTAGGCCGACAACCTTTTGGTCCAATTCGCGAAGAAGCATTGCAAAATTGTAATCCTTCAAGTCCTCACCATATCCACCTGTATGGATGCCTGTTAAGACGATTTCTTTATAGCCTGCATCAACTAATTGCTGCGCTTGTTTAATAACATCCTCTGGCCCTCGTGAACGCAAAAGTCCACGAGCCCACGGAATGATACAGAAAGTACAGAAATTGTTGCACCCTTCTTGAATCTTTAATGATGCCCGAGTTCTATCTGTAAACGCTGGAACATCTAGTTCCTCGAAAACTCTTGCTTTCATAATATTGCCTACACCATTAATTGGCTCACGATTCTTTTCATATTGGCGAACATATTCAAGCAATTTTACACGGTCTTGTGTACCGATTACGATATCCACACCAGGAATATCTAAAATTTCAGCAGGAGCTGTTTGTGCATAACAGCCTGTTACTGCTACAACCGCATCTGGATTTTTACGAATTGCACGTCTAATTATTTGACGGCTTTTCTTATCACCGGTATTTGTTACAGTACATGTATTAATAATATAAACATCTGCCATTTTCTCAAAATCTGTACGTTCATACCCAGCTTCTTGAAATAGCTGCCAGATACCTTCTGTTTCATAATGATTTACTTTACATCCTAATGTATGGAAAGCCACTGTTGGCATATATATGATCACCCCAATAATTCAGTATGGTAGGAAACAGCTGCTAGTAGATATAAAGGGGCTGTTTCTGTTCTTAATATTCTTTGACCAAGACTACAAGAAATAAACCCGTTTTCCCGTAACTCGGAAACTTCCTCTTCCGTCAGTCCACCTTCCGGTCCAATGACGGCTAATAAGGAATCACCGCTCGCTAATTTTGATAAAATCGAAAAAAGATTGCTCTTTTCACCAAGCTTAGCGTCTTCCTCATAGGCTACAATTTTATATGTGTAATTTTTGCTTTCTTTTAAAAGAGTTTTAAAGTCTACCGACTCTTTTATTTCTGGAACTTTAGTACGGTGGGATTGCTCCGCAGCTTCTTTTGCTATTTTCTCGAGCCGTTCAACCTTTTTTCTCCCCTTTTTTTCATCCCACTTCACAATAGAGCGCGATGCAAAAA
>JAEWMK010000345.1 GCA_023457235.1 Bacillota bacterium | reverse complement strand
GTTTACGGTTCAGGGTCAAGGAACAATAGTACGTGGTACTGTGTATGAGGGAATTGTCGAAAAAGGCAGTTCACTACAAGTTTTACCACAGGGTATTCCAGTAAAAGTTCGGCAAATTCAGGTGCATCATGAGCAAACAGAAGCGGCTAAGGCTGGGCAAAGGGCGGCCTTAAATTTGGGCGGAATTTCAAAGCATGAAATCGCACGGGGTGATGTTTTGGTATCATCTGAGCATTTTCTCGTTACAGATACGCTTGATATTACAACAAAATTTGTGAGTGACTTGGCATCGCCGGTCAAGCAGCGTGCACCAATTAAGCTACATACCGGAACAACCGAAGTAATGGGAAAAATCGTCTTCTTTGATCGAAATGAGGTTGTTGAGGAAGAAAATGAAGTCGTTTGTCAGCTTCGTTTAGATCATCCTATTGTTTGTAAACGCGGGGACCGCTTTATTTTAAGAAGACCAACACCTGTGGAAACAATTGGCGGAGGCTGGATTATCGATCCAAAAGGCAGTAAATATCGTTTCGGCGAAGATACAGTTAATATGCTCATGCAAAAAAAGGAAGGCACACCAAATGAACGAGTTCTTTCTATTTTAAAAGAGAAGGCACTCATGACATTTGAAGCACTATTGAAATTTTCATCAATGGATAAAGACGAATTAACAGCTATTTTGGATGAGGAGAAAGGTACGACTATTTTTGAACTGGCAAGCGGGGAGTATGCTCTATATTCTGATTTTGAATATATGAAAAACAGGATAGAGGAAAGATTAACGGAATATCATGAGGAATTTTCTTTACGTGCCGGTATCAATAAAGCTGAAAATGTCCATTCCTTATCAAACCTGTATCCGAAACGTCTAGTTGAATTTGTTCTCGAAAAATTAGTAGAAGAGGGCTTCTTAACTAAACAAGAGCAATATATTCAGCTATCAACTTTCTCACCGCACTACCCTGAAAAATGGGGCAAGCGGATGGAAGCGGCTGTCGCAGCCATTCAAAAAGACGAAATTGAAGTTCAGCCATTTGAGCAATATATAAAAAATGAAAAAATTCCAGAACAGTACAAGGATGACTTCAAATATTATTTAATCCAATCAAAAAAAGCTGTCGCCTTGGATGAAAACCATCTTTTATCAATAGAGGCTATTAATAAAGCAGCGGAATTATTAAAGTCAAAAACCGGCGATGAATTCACTGTTAAAGATGCCAAAGAGGTTCTTGGATTATCAAGAAAATATTTAATTCCATTACTAGAGTTATTAGATGCATTAAATCAAACAAAAAGAGTAGACGATAAACGGAAGTGGGTGTAATGTAGTTTGTCAGCAACGAAGATCTTACTTCTCACACCTTATTTGCACAGCAATCGAGGCAATTCAACAACAGCAAAACGAATTGCCTCAGGTTTAGAGCAAAAGGGAGTAGATGTTACAGTATTTGCCTATGAGGAAGACGGGTGGAATGAAGAAATCGAAAGTGAGGCTCGAGCCTGTGACCTAATCCATATCATTCATTTCTACCGTTTTTCAAAATGGGCAAAAAAGACAAAATTTCAGTTGAATAAACCCTACATAATGACGAATGGCGGAACGGATGTAAATCTCGATTTGTATAACCTGGGTAATCGGGCGGAAATGTTGGATATCCTGCAAAACGCGAAGGCGATTACTGTTTTTACTGATGATGCAAAGGCAAAGCTTTGTCATGCTTATAGTGGAATGGGGTTACGAATAGAGGTTATTAAGCAGAGTGTTTGGTTTCCGATTTCACGAGAAAATGCCGACAGTTTGAATTTGGAACCGGGAGAGCCTGCGATTTTACTACCATCTGGATTAAGAGAGGTTAAGGATATTTTCTTTTTAATAGAAGAAATTATTTGCCTGCAAAAGAAGTATCCAAAATTACATTTTTTAATCGCAGGTATGGTTTTAGATGAAAATATTTATGAAACATTAAAACAATATATGGAAAAGTATAGCTGGATTCACTTTTTAGAAAATGTTCCGATTGAAAATATGGTATCATTATATAACTGGGGAGATGTTGTTCTAAATACGTCTATTTCAGAAGGTCAATCCTCATCTATTTTAGAGGCGATGCAAATGGGTTGTGTAGTTTTGGCACGAAATAATCCTGGCAATGCCAGCATCATCGAAGACGGGGTAAATGGCTATCTTTTTAATGATGGAAAAGAATTTTTAGAAAAGATTAAAGTGGTCTTAACCGAGCTTGAAAAAGCGCGATGGATCATTCATAATGCTAAAAGCTTTGTACAAACAAATCATCTTTTTGAGGATGAAATAGAGGCATTTATGAAGCTTTATCAAGATTGTTTACAAAAACCTTAAAACTAGTGGTGAAAACATTGAATTTAAACCATCTAAAAGCGTTTGAAAAGTTGATACAAGTAAAAAGCTTTCAAGAGGCGGCAAGGCAATTGTCGGTATCACAGCCGGCCATAACGCTCCGAATTCAAGCCTTAGAGGAGCATTTTAAAACAAAGCTAGTGAAGCGCACAGGAGAAGGTGTCCAGTTAACCTCACAAGGTGAAGTGATCTATCGAAGGATTAAAGAGATTCTAAAGCTGTGGGACGACTTGGAGGCCCAATTTTTAGGAGGAGATCCGGTAGGGAAACTTGTCATTGGAGCCAGTACGATTCCTTCTGAATACATACTTCCAAAAATCATCAAGAGTTTTAAATCCAGCTACCCAGATGTCGATTTTAGTATGAAAATCTCTGGGAGCAAGGATGTTGTAGATTGGTTACAACATCGCTCTGTTGATGTTGCTATTACCGGTGAACCGACGTCAACGTCAACTTCGGTTCTTTATACAAAACCCATTGTTAGTGAGAGATTAAGCATCATTGCCCCTTTGGAATTTATTGAAGAAGATATAAGGCAATTTCGCGATTTATTTGATGTAGAATGGATTTTACGTGAAAAAAATTCGGATACGAGATCCTCGCTTGAGAAAACGAATGAATCATTAGGCTTTTCAACGGAGTTAATGAAAATCGTAGGGGAGTTGGGCAGTACAGAAGCTGTTATTGCCGCGGTAGAAGCCGGTCTCGGAATTACCGTTGTGTCATCCTATGCAGCAGAACGGGCTGCCAAATCAGGTCGTATAAAAATAATTGCTTTGAAGGATTTTCAAGTCACAAGGAACTTTTATTTTTCTTGTCTTGAGGAAAATAAAAATCTTCCGGTCATTTCTGCGTTTTTAAGCTTTATTGAGGAATCTTATAAAGACCATAATAATTGAAGGAAGGCTGACTCAAATAATCGTATCCTACCGATTTTACCTGAGTCAGCCTCTGTTTTTGTTATTTTACGTATAAAGATTTTTTATTAAATTCATTGACTTCACCGATAATTTGGGCAGTGGTGATATTTTGTTCGTGAAGCTTTTGTACATAAGCCTTAGCCTCTTCTTTCGGCAGACTTACTAAAAGTCCTCCTGATGTAATCGCATCACATAAAATGTATTGACTGCTTTCAGTGATAGATGATGCAAACTCAACATCATCCTTTAACCATTCATAGTTGGATTTGGAACCACCCGGAATAATGCCCTTATCGGCTAGGTTGTATGTTCCGTCTAAAACAGGAACATCATCGTATGTAATCGTCATACTGACGGTACTTCCTTTTGCCATTTCACAAGCATGACCTAATAGTCCAAAGCCCGTTACATCGGTAACAGCATGGATTTCAAAGCCCTCTAATGCTTCCGCTGCTTTTTTATTGAGTGTAGCCATTGTTTCGATGACTTTTTCTTCTTGTTCTGGTGTTACAACTCCACGTTTAATGCCTGTTGTAAGAATGCCAACTCCAATTGGTTTTGTAAGGACCAACGCATCTCCAGGTTTTGCCCCAACATTACGGAAAAACTTTTCCGGATGGACATAGCCTGTAACTGCCATTCCGAATTTTGGCTCTTGGTCATCGATCGAATGTCCACCAACAATAATAGCGCCGGCTTCCTTCACCTTTTCAGCCGCACCTTTTAAGATTTCAGCAAGCATATCTGGGCCAAGCTTTTTCACAGGGAATCCAACGATATTAAGAACCGTCTTAGGTTCTCCACCCATCGCATAAACATCACTTAAGGCGTTCGCAGCCGCAATTTGTCCAAACATATAAGGATCATCAACTATTGGTGTAAAATAATCCACGGTCTGAATTAATGCTAACTCATCTGATACACGATAAATCCCCGCATCATCCGACGTATCTATACCAACTAATAAATTTGGGTCATGTTCTCTTTCTGGTAATAGTCGCAACACTTGCGACAATTCGGCAGGGCCGATTTTGCAGCCTCAGCCAGCTTTTGTAGACATAGCCGTTAGGCGAATTTTCTCTTCCACAATATGCACCTCCAACTTATAGTATAGTATATCCTTGAAGAAAATCTCTAACAAAAAGACTTTTTGGCCTGAAATTATGGGCAGATGATTTTACTGTTAGCTATAGTTTGTACTACAATATTGGGTAAAGTCTATGGTTTAGGAGGAATATTATATGGCTTATAAAATTACGATTGAATTTTGCATGATGTGAAACTTTGCTCCAAAAGCTGCGAGTTTCGCAGAAGGATTAATTACTCATTTTCGTTCAAAAATTACATCGCTTGAACTTATTCCTAGTTCCGGTGGGGTATTTGAAGTAACAGTGAATGGGGAAAAACGATATTCTAAGCAAGAAACAGGGAAATTTCCGAATGTTGATGAGTTTATTGCAGAAATGGAAGCAATTGAGGAAAAATAGAGAAAATAAAAGGTGCCAATTCATAGCGGATTGGCACCTTTTAACTTTATTCAGCAGAAGTCCCCCTTTCATTAGTGGTGGGACGAATGCAATGTAGTACTCCATTCAGTGGAGGTGTAAACCCATTCTGAATAAAGTTAAAGCCTCCGGCGGATGCCTCGGATTTTCAGAGGTAGTTTTTCGAGCAAGCTCGAAAAAATCCGGGCGCAAATACGCCAAGGCGTATTTGATTAGTTATTCAATATCAATATATTTTTGCATTCTTCGATTCGTTTTTGGAATATGGATTTCAAGGATGCCATTTTTATAATAAGCTTTTGTATCTGCACTTATTTCATATGGGAGTGGAATGACACGTTCCAGTCTCCTGAATCTTCTTTCTTTTTTAAAATACTTTTTCTTGTCATCGATCGTTTCAAGTTCTTGATGATCATCTGCAATAATTTTTAAACCTTCATGAACGGCCTCAATTTTAATTTGGTTTTGATTAAAACCAGGAAGTTCTGCTTCAACTACAATTTTATTGTCCATATCATATAAATCGACCCGAAACTGTTGAGGGAAAAAAGAAGTAAATGGGTCCTCCCAAAAACGGTTAAATAGTTGATTTAAGTCTTTGATGACAGGCAAAAATTCATTATCATCTTTCTTGCTCATAAATATTTCTCCTTTATTTGATTTTTCAATATAAAGGTATTCAAATCGTTTAGAAAATGACTAGGCTCTGAGAGTATTGTGGATTATGGTAATATTGGCAAAAATGATATAATTGACATGAATTTCGAGGAGTGGAGGCACAAAAAATGAAGCAATATTTACGTTACTTACCACCTGTTCATGAGCTACAGAAATCTGACGTCTATGAACAGTTGAGACAAAAATATAATGTAAGCAGTGAACGCTTAACAAACATTTGTCAAGAAGAGTTAAATGGGATAAGAGAGCAGCTTTTACAAGATCAATGGCATGATGAAAATCCTGAATTAAATAAGGAATATTGGACAAATCAAATTTTTACAAAAGTGGAAAGAGCCGTTGAACAGCTGTCACGGTATTATTTAAAAACGATAATTAATGCGACTGGAACGGTTTTACATACGAATTTAGGACGGGCTCGTTTAGGAGAAAAGCAAATTGAGCATGTTATGAAGGTTGCCTCCAATTACTCAAACTTAGAGTATAAGATCGATGAAGGAAAAAGAGGGTCGCGTCACGATATTATTGAAGGTTTAATTCAACAAGTAACAGGGGCCGAAGCAGCGATGGTTGTGAATAATAATGCTGCAGCTGTTTACTTCATTTTAAGGGCGCTTGCCAAGGATAAAGAGGTCATCGTATCTAGGGGACAGCTTGTCGAAATTGGTGGTTCCTTTAGAATTTCTTCAATCATGGAAGAGAGCGGGGCTAAGCTTGTTGAAGTGGGGACAACGAATAAAACCCATTTATATGATTATGAAAGGGCAATAACGGAAGAAACAGCGATGATTCTTAAAGTACATACGAGTAATTTTAAAGTGATCGGTTTTACCGAAAGTGTAGAAAGTGAAGAGCTCGTTGAACTTAAAGAAAAACATGATAATGTGATTTTCTACGAAGATTTAGGAAGCGGTGTTTTATACGATTTTCAAAAACACGGCATTGGTGAAGAGCCTGTCGTGAGGGATGTTATTAGGCTTGGTGCAGATCTCGTTTCATTTAGCGGGGATAAATTGTTAGGTGGACCGCAAGCCGGAATTATTGCCGGAAAACGTGAACTGATTCAAAAATTAAAAAAACATCAACTTGCTCGCGTGCTTCGGGTTGATAAAATGACATTTGCCGCCCTTGAAGCGACATTAAAAGCCTATATCTTAGGTGAGCAGACCATGAAGGAAATTCCAACTTTACATGATATTTTACAATCGGAAGAGGAAATCGAAGCACGTGCATCTAAATTTCAACAGCAATTATTGGCGCTGAACCCACATTATCGTTGTACGCTTGAAAAGGATTTTTCACAAGTAGGTGGGGGGACAATGCCGGAGGTAAAACTCCCAACAGTCGTAGCTGCCGTTACTCATTCCACCTTATCCTCGGAAGAACTGGCAGTTAAGCTGAGATTATGTACTCCAAGCATTGTCACACGCCAAAAGGACGAAAAAGTAAATCTTGATTTTAGAACGATCACAGATGATGAAATGTCTATTATCATTGACACATTTCTAAGAATTGATAAAGAAAATTAAATTTGGCCGATCAACGTTTTACATGTCATGCCCTTGATTGTTTTTTTGTCGCGTATGGTTATGATTTTTCACTTTTTTAGAGCCGCTTAATGGTTGCGGTTGATTCGTAGGCTCTTTTTGGTTCTTTGGTTGATTAGTGCGTCCAGATCCCATTGTGTTCCCCTCCTTTTAGGATTAGGATGGATTCTCTTACATAGATTTATTCAGCTTTAAAATATTAGAACTATGAAGACTAAATCTATTGTAAAGCATTATTAAAAATGTCTTCATCCGGGTTATGAAGACAAAAATCCCCATAGAGTATGTACCGAATTATCTTCATAAAGGTTATGAGGACCAAAACTATAGGAAGTGTACGGGAAAAATGTCTTCATAAGTGTTATGAGAACAATCTTGTTCCCGAACATAAAGCTTAAATGTCTTCATACTTGCAACAATCGAACAAGTTGCTAATGTAACAAGAAAACATCCCTTGTATGAACATCCAATCTTTTGTACACAATATAGCTAGAATCATGCTATATAACATAAGGAGTTGGATTTTTAAATGCCATACAATAAGGACAAACAACAAGCATTCCAGGCGGCTCAACAAGGTGTTGACCATGCCGTTGATATCTATAAAGATCTTGTACGAAATGATCCAGATTACGGACATCATTTAAAAGATCTTAAAAATGAAGTGAATGAAGCGTTCCAGCAAATCGAAAATGCTTTAGAAGTAGCTTCAGAAAGTCAATTAGATCAACTTCAAAAATTTCAAAGTGATCTCCAATCAATCGTCAGCAATGTCGATTTTGGAGACTAGACAAAAACCGCTTCAACAAGAAGCGGTTTTTACATGCACAATTGTCTAGCTTCAGCGCCCAGCGACTCGTAAACTTCGCCCACCTCCCTACGATAAGTCAACATCGAATCGCTTCGCTCTTCGTGTTTCCTATATCTCAGTCGATGGCTCCAGTTTATACGTCGCTAAACGGGCGCTTCCGCTTTTCCTTATTATTGATTTTTCTTCCGCTTCTTATTGTGCTGCTTTTGTGTCTCTGTCAAAGGTTCATTAGATAATTCCTCATTAAAACCCGCACCAGTTCCCTGAGCTTTAGCCGCGTTCATTCCCGGGATCACGTGATTTGCTTTTCTTTTTGGCATCTTTACTCACCTCCACTACTATGTTTTGAAAAAGTGTCATAAATATACAAAAATTTATCCTTATGTAAACTTATGTCGCCAAGAATCGAATCGGTATTTACTTATGCGAAAAATTCTATTAAAATGATAGAGTAATTAGATGGGAGTCATATTGTCGTATTTTTTTTGACAATTACGACTATATGCAAAACTTTACAGGGGGGTACATAATAAATGGCAAACAATGATGTGTTTAAAGCACGGAAAACGTTTGAATCAAATGGCAAAACGTACAACTATTACGATTTAAGCGCGCTTGAAGGCGTGGCAAATATTGCGAAATTGCCATATTCAATCAAGGTGTTACTTGAATCTATTCTTCGTCAACATGACGGACGTGTCATCACTAAAGAGCATGTTGAAAACCTTGCTAAATGGGGCACAAGTGAGTTACAAGATATTGATGTTCCATTCAAACCAGCTCGTGTTATTTTACAAGACTTCACAGGTGTACCTGCAGTTGTTGACTTAGCTTCCTTAAGAAAAGCAATGGCAGATATGGGTGGAGACCCTGCTAAAATTAATCCTGAAATTCCAGTTGATCTAGTTATCGACCACTCTGTCCAGGTTGATAAGGCTGGAACAGCTGATTCATTAGCATTCAATATGGAATTAGAATTTGAGCGTAACGCAGAGCGCTATCAGTTCTTAAACTGGGCTACAAAAGCGTTTGATAACTATCGTGCAGTTCCACCTGCAACAGGTATCGTTCACCAAGTAAACCTTGAATACCTTGCAAGTGTAGTAATGACAAAAGATGAAAACGGTGAAACAGTAGCATTCCCTGACACATTAGTAGGTACTGACTCACATACTACAATGATCAACGGTATCGGTGTTCTTGGTTGGGGTGTTGGTGGTATTGAAGCTGAAGCAGGAATGCTTGGACAGCCTTCATACATGACAGTTCCAGAAGTTATCGGTGTTAAATTAGTTGGTTCACTTCCAAGTGGAACAACAGCAACTGATATTGCATTAAAAGTAACTCAAGTACTACGTGAGAAAAAGGTAGTAGGTAAGTTTGTTGAGTACTTTGGTCCTGGTCTTGCAGAGATGCCTCTAGCTGACCGTGCGACAATTTCAAATATGGCTCCAGAATATGGTGCAACATGTGGATTCTTCCCAGTTGATAAAGAAGCACTTAACTACTTACGTTTAACTGGTCGCTCTGAAGAGCAAATCAACCTTGTTGAAGCATATTGCCGTGCAAATGGTTTATTCTATGTTGCAGGTGAATCAGAAGACCCAGTTTACACTGATGTAGTTGAAATCAATCTTTCTGAAATTGAACCAAATCTTTCTGGTCCTAAGCGTCCACAAGACTTAATTCCACTTACAAAAATGCAAGAGCAGTTCAAAAAAGCTGTTGTTGCACCACAAGGAACACAAGGTCTTGGCTTAACAGAAGAAGAGTTCAACAAAGAAGTAACTGTACAGCTTGCTGACGGTACGGAAACTACAATGAAAACAGGTGCAATTGCAATTGCTGCAATTACAAGCTGTACAAATACATCTAACCCATACGTACTAGTTGCTGCTGGTTTAGTTGCGAAAAAAGCTGTTGAAAAAGGCTTAACAGTACCTGATTATGTTAAAACATCTTTAGCACCAGGTTCTAAAGTTGTAACTGGATACTTACAAAATTCTGGCCTATTACCATACCTAGAGCAACTTGGCTACAACATTGTAGGTTATGGCTGTACTACATGTATCGGTAACTCTGGTCCATTAGCACCAGAAATCGAAAAGGCTATTGCTGATAATGACCTTACTGTAACTGCTGTACTTTCAGGTAACCGTAACTTTGAAGGCCGTATCCATCCACTAGTAAAAGCTAACTACTTAGCATCACCACCATTAGTAGTTGCTTACTCACTAGCTGGTACAGTTGATATCGATCTTCGCAACGACTCTCTTGGAAAAGATAAAGATGGTAATGATGTGAAGTTTGCTGATATCTGGCCATCTTATGATGAAATCCAAGCTGTTGTTGAGAAAACAGTTACACCTGAATTATTCCGTGCAGAGTATGCTGAAGTATTCAAGAGCAATTCACGCTGGAATCAAATCGAATCTCCAGATGATGCTTTATATGATTGGGATGATGAGTCTACTTACATCCAAAATCCTCCATTCTTTGAAGGATTATCAAAAGAATTAAGAGAAATTAAGCCAGTAACTGGTCTGCGTGTAGTTGGTAAATTCGGTGATTCAGTGACAACTGACCATATCTCACCAGCTGGTTCAATTGCAAAAGATGCTCCTGCAGGTAAATACCTACAAGAGAAGGGTGTAAGCCCACGTGACTTCAACTCATACGGTTCTCGTCGTGGTAACGACCGTGTTATGACAAGAGGTACATTTGCAAATATCCGTATCCGTAACCAAGTTGCACCAGGTACTGAAGGCGGTTGGACTACTTATTGGCCAACAGGCGAAGTTATGTCTATTTATGATGCAGCTATGAAGTACAAGGAAGATGGCACTGGCTTAGTAATCCTAGCTGGTAAAGATTACGGAATGGGTTCTTCTCGTGACTGGGCAGCAAAAGGTACATTCCTACTTGGAATTAAGGCTGTAATCGCTGAAAGCTATGAGCGTATTCACCGTTCAAACCTTGTATATATGGGCGTTCTTCCTCTTCAATTTAAAGAAGGCGAAAGTGCCGAAACACTTGGTTTAACTGGAAAAGAAACGATTGAAGTTCAACTTGACGAAAATGTAAAACCTCGTGACTTCCTAAAAGTAACAGCTACTAAGGAAGATGGTTCAAAAGTAGAATTCGAAGCACTTGCTCGTTTCGACTCTGAAATTGAAATCGACTACTACCGTCACGGCGGTATCTTACAAATGGTTTTACGCGAAAAGTTAGCTCAATAATAAAAGCGTACGCTAAAATCAGGGTGCAGTATTGTCAATTGGCAATGCTGCACTTTTTTGGTATAATTCATACTGTGAGGGGTATTTATAAAAAGGAGTGAGGGCGTGTTAAACGATGCCATCAAATTGGGGCCATTTTTAATTAAATACTATTATTTATTTATATTTATTTCAGGATGCTTAGCCTATATAATGATGAGGTATCGTTTACGTTTGAACCTCCCTTTACGTGATGTGGTTTTGAACGTAATCACGAACGGTGTAATCATTTGGATTTTTGTTTGGAAATTTAGTTACATCATTTTTAATAGCTCAAAAGCAATCACGAATCCACAGACTATTTTGTTTTTTGCAGGTGGTAATAGTGGCATTATATTAGCAACATTCATAACTGTTATTTTTTTGTTTGTGAAACTATGGAATAATAGTAACAAGAAGGCCATTATTGATGTTATAATTGTTGGGAGTTTTAGTTTTTCCATAAGTTTTTATTTAATCTTGCTATTTTTTGGACATGATATTCTCTCGTCATTTATTAAGTTTTTAATATTAGTTACCTTGTTTTTGTTATATTTATATAAGGATATCAAGCAGCAGGAAAGGAAGGAAACAATGAAGAAGGTCATTGCACTAATTGTTTTTGTTGGGTTGATTGGCTATACCGTTTATACAACTGCTTTTACAGAAAAAACGGCAATTGTGGGATTGGAAAAGGGGAATCTTGCCCCGGATTTTGAATTGGTTACTTTGGATGGAGGCAAGGTCAAACTTTCGGATTACCGCGGAAAAAAGGTTTTGTTAAATTTCTGGGCTTCTTGGTGTGGTCCATGTCGTGCCGAAATGCCAGATATGGAGGAGCTTCATAAAGAAGGTCGCGAAGATCTTGTAATTTTAGCAGTAAATGCAACTCAAACTGAAAAAAGTAAAGAAAGTCCTGCAGAGTTTATAAAGGAACTTGGTTTAACTTTTCCAGTCGTTTTAGATGAAAAAGGCGATGTGAGCAAAACATATCAAGTTATTGCCTTACCAACAAGTTATTTTGTTGATAGTGAAGGAAAAATCAACGAAAAATATACGGGAACCTTAAGCTATCAGCAAATGATTAACGGTATTTCTAAATTGGATTAAATGGTTACAGATTAAGCTCACGATCCGTGGGCTTTTCCAATGGAATGGAAAGGCTCTATAAAAATCGGACAAGTTATGTGAATTTATTCACAAAATAGCCATAGACAAATTTTTAAAATGATGTATAATGAAGATAGCGCTTACAAAAGTCATAGCTAATGAATAAGATAATATGTGAAAAAATGTACAAGAGGGATAAGCACCGAAGCTAAGCAACAGTTCTTTTTTAGATTGAATTGTGAATGGTTTCACAAATATGTAAGAAAAGGAGGAAAAGTCCGTGAAGAAATATGTGTTTTTATTTTTAGATCCAAAGAAACCTCAAGCAGGCTGTTTATGTGAGCAAAAGGTAGAAGCTGTTGGAATGTATGATGCATTTACTAAAGTCCAAAAAATTGCGAATGACTATGTAAAAGACACTCATAGTCCACTAAAAATTGAGTTGAAGGAAGTTCAATACTTTGATGATGTACAATACGTAGATGCATTGTAGTAGAGGAGGAACTCATATTAGCCGAACTAAATATACCAACAATCATTGAACAGGCCACTTTTTGAAGATTCATTCAGAAAGTGGCTTGTTTTTTATATCCTAATTTTTTTTAATCTCTTCTAAAAATGAAATAACCTCCGATGATAATACCGAATTTTTCTTCTTTGCAATTCCAATCGGAAAAACATTTCTTTTGTCTTTTAATGGAATACAAATTAAATCTTTAAAATTACTTATTTTTTAAAATTCAGTCGGGAGTAAAGTTAAATTATCTGTCAGGATTACATTTTGCAATAAAACATCCCAATTGGCGCTTTTAAAGACGATATTTGGTTGGAATCCATTTTCAATACAGAGATCATAAATGATATTGCCTAAAACATATTCATTAGAAAGTGAACTAATTAGGAAGTCTTTCAGGTCAGATATTGAAACATTCTATACACTGATAAAAACCATCAATTATTCGTAACGGATAAAAGCTGTTAAAGTAAAGGTACTAAAGCAAACGTTTTCAAGTTGATGGGAGGAAATAAGGGATGGTGGTAATGGTGAAAAAAAGAGAAAGTATTAATTTTGATTACCCTTACGATTCATTAGAGGCAAGGTTTCCAATTTATCAAGTTTTAGATAATGAAGGAAAAGTGATTAATACGGATTTAGATCCAACATTAAGTGATGAGAAACTAATTGAATTAATGAAAGATCTGGTTTGGGGAAGAACTTTAGATGAAAGAATTTACTTATTAAATAGGCAAGGGGCATTAGGGAATTATGCTCCTGCTGGCGGACAAGAAGCTAGTCAGTTGGCATCGCTTTTTGCTTTACAAAAAGGGGACTATTTATTGCCAACATACCGTGATGTTGCACCCCTAGTCAAGCACGGATTGCCCCTTTATAAAGGTTTTCTATGGTACAAAGGGCATGTTGTCGCGAATAAGTATGAGCAAGACTTCCATGCACTTCCCCCTCAAACAATCGTAGGAGGAACAATCATTCATGCGATGGGAATTGCATTAGGTATGAAAAAAAATAAAAAAAATAATGTTGTTATGACTTATTGCGGGGATGGTGCTACATCACAAGGTGATTTCTATGAAGGACTAAATTTTGCCGGAGTCTATAATGTTCCTTTAATCGTAATCGTTCAAAATAATGGATACGGGATTTCTGTACCTTTAGAGAAACAAACAAAAACAAAGTCCTTGGCACAAAAAGCACTTGCAGCCGGAATTCCTGGTATTAGAGTTGATGGAATGGATCCTTTAGCAATGTATGCAGTGGTTAATCATGCAAGGGAGCATGCTCTAAATGGAAAAGGTCCAATACTTATCGAGGCCATTACTTATCGCTTTGGTCCACATACAATGTCCGATGATCCTAAACGCTACCGCTCAGACGAAGAAGTCGAAGCATGGAAGAAAAAAGATCCAGTAAGCAGATTGAGAAAATATCTTTTCGATAAAAAATTATGGACTGAAGAAATGGAAATGGAAGTTCAAGAGAATTGTAAAAAAGAAGTAAAAGAAGCAATGGAAGCATTGAGAACGATAGAGAAACAGAAAGTCTCGGAGTTTTTAAAAAATATGTACGAAATACAACCACAGAATATTATTGAACAAATAAAGGAATATGAAGAAAAGGAGAAAAAATAATGGCTTTAATGACAATTGCACAAGCAATCACCAATGCCCTTGATCTGTCGTTAGATAAAGATGACAGAATATTGATTTTTGGGGAGGATGTTGGAAAAAATGGCGGCGTTTTTAGAATAACAGATGGTTTACAGGAAAAGTATGGTGAAGAAAGAGTGTTTGACACACCATTGGGCGAATCCGCCATCCTAGGCATGTCTCTAGGTTTAGCAATTGAAGGATTTAGACCAATTCCAGAATTACAATTCTCCACATTTATGTTAGAAGGTATGGACGCAATTGTCGCACAAATATCCAGAATTCGTTATCGAACTGGGGCTACACGTAATATGCCAATTGTAATTCGTGCCCCTTATGGCGGCGGGGTTCATACTCCAGAGTTGCATTCAGATAGTTTTGAAGGGTTGCTTTCACAGGTGCCAGGCCTACGCGTTTTGATTCCGAGTAATCCTTACGATGCCAAAGGTTTATTAATATCAGCAATTGAAAATAACGATCCTGTATTTTTCTTAGAACACTTAAAACTTTATCGAACAATGAAAGATGAGGTCCCTGAAGAATACTATAAAGTTCCTTTAGATAAAGCAAACATAGTAAGAGAAGGTACTGATGTAACAATTGTTACTTATGGATTAATGGTTAGCGAGTCATTAAAAGCAGCTGAGGAGCTCGGTAAAGATTCAATATCGGTTGAAGTTATTGATTTACGCACAGTGGCTCCAGTTGACATGGAAACGATTCTGGAATCAGTTAAGAAGACCGGAAGAGTTGTCGTTGTTCAAGAGGCTCAACGTCAAGCGGGAGTTGCCGGTTCGATTATGTCTGAAATAAGTGAAAGATTATTTCTATACCTTGAAGCTCCGGTATCAAGAATTTCTGCAGCAGATACAGTATTTTCATTTGGTGCGGCTGAAGGGGACTGGTTACCTA